>DATIKD010000198.1:0-12564 GCA_035477965.1 Dehalococcoidales bacterium
TATTCCTCAAGCCCTTTTTCATCCGTCTGCCAGCGCCGCATTTGCTGATTTATCAAAGCCTCTATTTCTTCTTTCTCCATAATGGGAGGGTATTCAACTTCAGAAATCTGGACTACTTCGTTGACTATTTTCTGCTCATAATCCCGGGTGGCAGCCTCTTCAGCGTTCTTCTGCAAGCCTTCTCTGAGTTTGGTTTTCATTTCCTCCAGACCGCTGTATTCGGCGTTAACCTTTTTGGCGAAATCATCATTCAGTTCCGGCAGTTTTTCAACTTTAATTTCTTTGACAACAATCTTAAAAGCCACTTCTTTGCCCGCCATTTCGGTACGGGCATAATCCGCCGGGAAAGACAGTTTAAATTCTTTGGTCTCTTCTTTCTTAAGGCCTACCAGTTCCTCGGAAAAGCCCTTTATCGGAAAATCCGAATCCCTGACAACCTGGAACTGGGCATCTTTTTGATTTATATAAGGCTGATCACCGATATTGCTTTCAATGTCCAGATTGAGCATATCCCCAAAATCCACCGCTTTATCAGCGGGGTCCCAGGCGGCATGCTGGTGTCTCAATTGCTCGACGGCTGCGGTGACATCCTCTTCCTTTAATTCTACACTTTTTTTATCTACTTTGACCGATTTATAGTCCCCCAGTTTAACCGTTGGTTCCAGCGGGACTACCATTTTGTAAATCACCGGCTCGATTTTTTCAAGGCTAATTTCCGGCCTGGCCAGGGCTTTAATATTTTGCTCTGCGGCGGCTTTGTCAAAGGCTGCGGGAGCCATCTGTTCAACGGCGTCTTCCAGCAGAGCGCCTTTGCCCAGATATTGTTCCAGAATAGGCCGCGGCGCTTTGCCTTTGCGGAAGCCGGGTACAGCATATTTTTGCACCAACCGGCCATAAGCCTTTTTCAGGCCCTCCTCCAGTTCAGCCTGCTCCATCTCAACAGTCAAATAAGCCTGACGGTTTTCCGTCTTGTCCAAACTAACTTTCACAATTCCTCTCCTGGATATAACTACAAATTTTTTATTTGTTCGTAAAAATGGCAGCCTTCAAGCCTGGATAAACAGCCATCGCCGCCCCAGTTTATTTTGGCGGCGCTTCCAGGTCCTCCAGTTTCAATCTGATATGCAATTCTTCAATCTGTTTTTCTGATACCACGGCAGGCGCCTCAAACATCAGGTCATAAGCGCTCTGGTTTTTGGGGAAGGCGATGACATCGCGGATGGTATCCTCACCACTTAAGATCATAACGAAACGGTCAAGTCCCACCGCCACTCCACCATGCGGAGGCGCACCAAACTCAAAAGCTTCTACCAGTTGACCGAAAAGCTGGTCGATTTTTTCATCCGAATGACCTAAGATACGGAAAATGCGGCGTTGTATCTCAGTATCGTGAATGCGGATACTGCCGCCGCCCAGCTCGAATCCGTTGCACACCATATCATAATGGCGTCCATGAGCTTTCTCCGGAGCGCTTTCCAGCAAGGGAATATCCGACTCCCTGGCAGAAGTGAAGGGATGATGCATGGCTTCCCAGCGGTTTTCCTCTTCATTCCAGTTTAAGAGCGGAAAATCCGTGACAAATGCCAGTTTAAGCTCGCCGGGATCAATTAAGTTCAGGCGGCGGCCCATCTCTTTGCGTATCTCACCCAGCACTGTGCAGGCCTTCTCAGCTTTTCCGGCGATGATTAAAATCAAGTCGCCCATCTGGGCGCCCAGCCTGGAAGCCATCTGCCGGACTTGCTCAATATTCAAAAATTTAGCCATCCGGGATTTGACGGCATCCATAGTCAATTTATCCAGATTTCCCGGGGTGCTCCCCAGCGAAATAGTTAAAAGGCCCTGTCCTCCCAAACTCTGCGCCAGGCTGTTTAATTCATCCAGTTGTGAACGAGTGTAGGCGCCGCAGCCAGGAATGGCAATAGCCTTGATTCTGCCGCCTTCACTAATCACGTTTTTGAAAATCCCGAAATCAGTGTTGGCCGCAATATCTGAAATATCTCCTATTTCCAGACCAAAACGCAGGTCCGGTTTATCCGAGCCGTATTTTTCCATAGCTTCCGCAAAACTCAGCCGCAAAAAAGGTTTATTGAACTTCAATTCAGGTTTGATTTTTTCAATCAGCCGTGTAAAGAGTTCCTCCAGCAGGTTAAGGATATCCTCCTCTTCGACAAAGCTCATTTCTATGTCTAACTGAGTAAATTCAGGCTGGCGGTCCTTACGGGAGTCTTCATCCCGGAAACATTTGGCAAGCTGAAAGTATTTTTCCAGTCCGCCCACCATCAGAAGCTGTTTGAATTGCTGGGGAGACTGCGGCAGGGCATAAAATTTGCCCGGATAAAGCCGGCTGGGCACCAGATAGTCCCGTGCTCCTTCCGGAGTGCTCTTCATCAAAATGGGTGTTTCTATCTCCAAAAAACCTCTGGCGTACAGGAACTCACGCATGAAGCGGGTTATTTCATGACGTAATACAATATTGTTTTTCATGCGCTCGCGCCGTAAATCCAGGTAGCGGTACTTCAGACGCACATTTTCATTAACTTCGACATCTTCGTTAACGTAAAACGGCGGAGTTTTGGCGGTATTAAGAATGACCGCTTTATCGGCTATAATTTCAATTCCACCGGTAGCCAGCTTGCTGTTTTCTGTACCGTCCGGCCGCAAAGCTACCTTGCCGCTGACCTGCACCACAAATTCACCCCGCAGTTGACTGGCGATATCATGTCCGGCCTGCGAAATTTCAGGATTAAAAACGACCTGTACAATCCCGGAACGATCGCGTAGATCGATAAAAATCAATTGACCCAGGTCGCGCCGGCGGTCAACCCAGCCGGCCAGTTTGACTGTACGTCCAGTATCTTTGTTCCCAAGTTCCCCGCAGTTATCAGTTTTAAGCAAAAAATAACCCCCTGTTAAGGTAGGCCTTCAAAAGTGTCGTTTATTCTCTAAAAAATACAGGGCAAACTAACACCCTTATCTTAAGAATTATATCGTATTATGGAGTACGCTTCAAATTCGCCGGATAAAAATCTCAGTAGTATTATCGATTTGTGTAAATCCCTTTTTTCCGTTATTATATTAGTATGGAAATTTGGCCCCTGTAACTCAGGTGGATAGAGTGCTAGCCTCCGAAGCTGGATGCGAGAGTTCGAGTCTCTCCAGGGGCATTTTAAAATAGGTAACTGGCCCCGCTTCGATTCTCCTCTTGCAATACAGGGCTAAAGAATTCCAGAAAGTATTACCTGGTTGACTCTAAATTTTAGCTTAATTGCTTACAATATAATTAGCTCAATTCTCTCAACTCTGGGAGTGATATTGAAATATAGTATTGAGGAGGGCAGCTTGGTAAACCCGGATAAAATTTATGAAATTCGTTGGCATGGAAGGGGTGGTCAGGGTGCAGTTACGTCGGCGGAAATTCTGGCTGAAGCCGCCATCAGTGAAGACAAATTCGCCCAGGCTTTTCCCAGCTTTGGTCCGGAACGACGCGGCGCACCGGTCCAGGCATTCGTCAGAATCAGCGCCAGGCAACCTATCCGCATGCGCTATTCGGTAATTGAACCGGATATCGTGGTAGTTCTGGATCCCGGCCTTCTTAAAGCCGTAAACGTAGCTTCGGGACTCAAACCAGGCGGCATAATTATCATCAACACTACTAAAACCGCCGCTCAAATTCACAAAGAGTTCAACATTAAAGCTACGCTGGCCACCGTAAGTGCAACCAAAATCGCCCTTGAACAACTGGGCGTTCCCATCACCAATACCACCATGATTGGTGCAGTAATCAAAGTGGTTGAACTGGTCAAACTGGATTCCCTTTATGAGCCCATCAACAAACGTTTCGGTCGATTGGCTGAAAAAAATATTTCCGCTTTCAAGAGGGCTTACGCTGAAACCATAGTTGAGGAGGTGACAGTTGGCAAATCCAAATAAACCCAGAATAACCGTTAAATCCAAACCGGAAGACAAACTGACCTGGCAAGAAATCGTAATTGGTGGTATAAGTCTCGAACCAGGCAGTGCCGCCATCAATCAGACTGGTGACTGGCGGTCACGCCGCCCGACCTATGATTTTCCCAAGTGCATCCAATGCGCTTTCTGTCAGATTTATTGCCCGGAAGGCTGTGTTGAAATAAGAGAGGACGGCAACTTTGAGGCGGATTATTATTATTGCAAGGGGTGCGGCATTTGTGCTAAAGAATGCCCCAAGAAAGTAATTACGATGATTGAGGAGAAGGAATAGTGGCTACAAGAATCGGAATGGAAGTTGCCTTAGCCGTCAGCGAGGCAGTTAAACTGACTAATGTTGACGTAGTTGCCGCCTACCCTATTACTCCCCAGAGCCATATTGCCGAACACCTGGCTGATCTGGTAGCCAACGGAGAATTGAACGCGGAATGTATCCCGGTGGAATCCGAACACTCCGCCATGAGCGCCTGTCTGGGCTCTTCAGCCACCGGCGCCCGCACCTTTACCGCCACCGCCGGCCCCGGCCTGGAATTAATGCATGAAGTTCTGTACGTGGCGGCCGGCATGCGCCTGCCCATCGTGATGGCGGTTACCAACCGCGCTCTCTCTGCCCCCCTCAGCGTCTGGGGCGACCATTCTGATGTGATGGCAGTGCGTGACACCGGATGGATTCAAATCTTTATTGAAAACGGCCAGGAGGCTATTGACAATACTATTTGTGCTTTCCGCATAGGCGAAGACCAGCGCGTTTTATTACCGGTGATGATTCACATGGACGGTTTCCATATTTCTCATATGGTTGAACCGGTGACCTTTCCGAGCCAGGCAGAAGTGGATGCCTTCCTTCCCAAAAACAAATTCCCCTACCCGCTGGATCCCGCCAAACCGGTCACCATGGGTGATTTCGCTCCTCCCATTATCTTCACCGAAGTCAAATGGGCGCAGGAGATAAATCTGGAAAAATCCAAAGAGGTAGTGATTGAAGTCTGGAAGGATTTCGCTAAAAAATTTGGTCGCCAGTATAACCCGGTGGAATGTTACCGCTGCGAAGATTGCGATACATTATTGATGACCATGGGCAGCTACAGTGAGACGGCCATGATGGCCATTGACAGCATGCGCGCAGCCGGTCAAAAAGTTGGACTGGTACGCCTTCGCCTGTGGAGACCCTTTCCTTTTGAAGAAATTCGTCAGATAGTCGGCAAAGCCAAGACTTTAATTGTGCTGGATAGGTCCATATCTTATGGTATGGGTGGTCCGGTAGCCTCGGAAATTCGAAACGCCCTTTATCCGCTGGAGAAAAGGCCCAAAGTGGTTAGTATCATCGGCGGTCTGGGCGGACGCGATATTCTGCCTGCTGACTTTGAAAAAATCGTCAAACGGGGAATGGAAATCGCCAAATCCGGCAGCAGCCGAGAATTTGATATTTATGGGGTGAGAGAATAATGAGTAAGCAAACGACCATTGATCCCAAAGAGAGACTGGCCCCGGGCCACCGCGCCTGTGTAGGCTGCGCTGAAGCCACCGCCGTGCGTTTGGTCTGCAAAGAGATGGGGGATAACGTCATAATCGCCAATGCTACCGGCTGTATGGAAATCATTTCCAGCCAGCTACCCTATACATCCTGGACCGTACCCTGGATTCATACCCTTTTTGACAATACTGCCGCAGTTACATCCGGAATTGAGGCCGCTATCAAAGCTATGACCCGGAAAGGCATTCGCGACCTTTCTAAAGTAAAAGCGGTTGGTATGGCCGGCGACGGCGGTACCGCGGATATCGGCATGCAGGCCCTGTCCGGCGCTCTGGAGAGAGGCCACAACATGCTCTATATCTGCTTTGATAACGAAGCCTACATGAATACCGGTGTTCAGCGTTCTTCTTCCACCCCTTACGGCGCTTCCACCACCACCCAACCGGCTGGAAAAAACAGCGTGGGACAAATCACCTGGAAAAAGAATGTGCCGGCTATCGCCGCCGCACACGGCATCCCTTATGTGGCCACTGCTTGCCCCAGCCATTATAAAGATTTGATGAACAAAGTCAGAAAAGCCATGGATATTAACGGGCCGTCTTACCTGCAAATCCTTTCGCCCTGTCCCACTGGCTGGCGCTGTCCAACCGATAATGCTATTGAAGTCGGCCGGATGGCTGTACAATGCGGCGCCTTCCCTCTGTATGAAGTGGAAAACGGATATTACAAGCTGAACTACAAACCGGAGAACCTGAAACCGGTAGCTGACTACCTGAAAACCCAGGGACGTTTCCGTCATTTGACAGAAAATGACATTAAAAAGATTCAGGCCAAAATAAATGAGGACTGGAAAAAACTGAAAGACCTGGATGCCATGAATCCTAACAAATAGTTCTGTCTCTGCCTGACTAAAAGAGGGTGAAAGCATTTTCACCCTCTTTTTTTTCATCCCCTAATTTACACCGGTCAGCCGTTTTTGCATGCGAGTCAGCCAGATATTAAGAATGGTCCCCAACACCGCGAACGCCAAACATAAAGCAAACGCCACCTGGTAGTTTTCCTGCTGGTCAAACAGCAGTCCGATGATAACCGGACCTACCGAACCGCCAATCATAACCCCCAGGCCGCATACGCCAAAAATAGCCCCCAATGCCTTGATACCGAATAATTCGGCAATGATGGGAGTATGCACCGAACCCATCCCGCCGGCACTGAAGCCCCATAAAACCGCAAAAACATATAACATCCAGCTTTCACGAATGAACAACAGATAGGCCAGGCTGAAGATGATCATGATGAAACCCATGCGGTAGGTCTGCAGACTGCCCAGCTTATCCCCGATCAACCCGAAGGCCAGACGCCCCAGTACATTTACCGCTCCCACCACTGCTAACACACTGGCGGCGGTAGCAGCCGAAATTTCGATGTTAATAATATGCGGTACAAGATGCACCATCATGGACATTGCCGCAAATCCGAAACAGAAAAACATGACAAAAGTGAGCCACATCTGGCGGGTATGAATGGCTTCGTTCAAGGTAAAATCCCGCACCGCCGCCCGGTTTACAGCATTTTTTTGGCCGGATCCGGTATAAGGTTTTTGCCCCACCTCGGAAGGATCGTTTTTGATAAAAATAGTGGATATTAAAACCACTACCAGAAAAACCGAGCCTATTACCACATAGGAAGTCGGCCAGCCGTAGCTGGTGACCAACCAGTAAGCGATGGGTGACATAATCAGCGTACCCACCCCGATGCCCACCAGAGCTATCCCGTTGGCCATCGCGCGGCGGGCGACAAACCAGCGTGGCAAGGCCGCGCTTAAGGGGACAAAAATGCCGCCCATGCCGGCCCCGATAAGAACACCGTAAATCAAATACATTTGCCAGATTGCATCCACCCAGAAAAGCAAAATATAACCGGCTCCGGCCATGGTTCCGCATAAAAACAATATCTTTTTGGGCCCCAGTTTATCAGTTAAGCGACCCCACAGAATGCCCATGGTGCCGTCCATCACAATGGATAAAGAAAAAGCGCCGGAAAGCATGGCGGCACTCCAGCCAAACTGGGTTACCATGGGTTCAAAAAATATCCCGAAAACAGTTCGGGCAGCGGAATAGACCAGCATGATACAAAAAGCCGCCGCGACCATGACATATCCATAAAAGAAACGGGGAGGCGGCCGCAGGCTGGGCGAGTTGTGTGATTCCATTTTAGCAGTACTCCCGGCATGACTCATATATGATTAATTTATACTTTACACCATTTGCTGGCCGGAATAAAATCCGGTCGATCTGGAGGTTGATTAAACCTGCAGGCACACAACAAAACTGTGGGAAAAGTTAAAAAATCATGCCTATCCCAACCAAATATACATTATAAGCCTGGGTTGAGGTTTATCGCTATACCCATCCCATGGTTCATTACGGTCTTTTCGTGAAACCAAGATGTCATGCTGGAAGCCTCAAAAGGCGAGGCTGAAGCATCCGGCGGCGGGGAAAAACCCTTGTTTTCACCATCAAAAATACTTTTGAATCAACAATGGAGGTTATTAGACAAAAGAAATAGTTGTCCGGCGAATAATTTGGACAGCATTGGCGAAAAGTATGACCGTTCTAAACTATATATCCGGCAGGATACAACTTCATGGTTTGATTCGATTAACAGTATTCAGTATAATAGTCCTATTGTAAAATTTATCTTTAACTACTTAGGAGCGTTTATATGGCCAAAAAACCCATCATGAATGTGATAACTACCCGCTGTCAACCTCAGGACGAGCCCAGGTTCAACAAATGGTACAATGAAGTGCATATTCCCATGCTGATGAAATTCCGGGGAGTTAAGGCCGTGGCCCGCTATAAGGTACTGGACTCTCAGTCCCCGCAATATATCGCTGTTTACCACTTTAACAGCCTGGACGACTTCAAAGCTTTTGGAGCCAGTCCGGAATTTAAAGCCGCTATCGAAGAAATGAATCAGAGCTGGCCGAAAGGCATTGAAATCGTTTCCCGCCAGCAAAGCGAACTGATTCAGGAGTGGTAGTGCGTACTCCGCCGTAAAACGACGGAGTGACCGTTTAATTCCTACACCCTGGCCGGAAAATTATGACACCTCGACCGCGAAGTCCGACAGTATGCTTTATTGAGCGCAACCGCAGGCTTCTGCAATCCGGGTGTTGTTGATCCCCAGGCTTTGTAACCACAGGATCTCTATGTAATTGGTCTTTTCTGACCTCCTTTATCTATTCACACCTTGCGGTGCTGAACACATTATAGGGAGGTGTCGGACCATGCGGTGGTGGTGTCGGTTTTAGGCGGTTACACTGTCGGTTTTCAGCCGGAATATTCACTGCAGCACCTCTGCTACCAGGACTACCCCAATCTGTTTTGTTTCTACCCGATTCAATACAATTACCCTTGTTTGTTCTTTTTGATTCAACGTCAGTTTTTCTTTCATACTGACATTTTCCCTTAACAGTTAGCTACTGACATTTTCCCTTAACAGTTAGCTACTGACATAATCGTATAACATTAACAATCGTACCGACAAATACTTGACAGTAACTGAGAGTATGTCCCAGAGGCGATTCCTATAAAAATATAGTATAATTTCGGCATTGACGGTTTTTCCCTTGGTCATTCATCTAAAATCCGTAAGCATCCAGTAAAAGGTAAAAATGAAAGAATTTAATGGATAACCGAAATGACTGGAATAGCTTGTTGAAGGCAAATCCTACCGACTGGTTGCTGGAAACAAATGATCCCGGAGTCAGATACCTGGCTTTGCGGGATATCGTTGAGGCCAGTGATAAGGATATTAAAACTGCCAGGGCAAAGGCCCACCGTATGGGGCCAATTGCACAAATACTGGATAACATGGCTCCGACAGGTTATTGGGTTCAACCAGGCACAGTTTATTCTCCTAAATGCCGGGGCACGGTGTGGTCGATTATTTCGTTGGCTCAACTGGGTGCCTGTGTTGAAGAAGATAAACGCGTCGTTACTGCTTGTACTTACCTGCTAGACCACGCAATGGCAAAGGGAGGTCAGCTTTCCAGCACGGGTGAGGCTCCCAAAACTTTCAATTGCCTTCAAGGTAACTTGTTGACATCTCTACTGGATTTAGGCTGTCAGGACAGTAGGTTAGATGTCGCCTTCGAGTGGACTGCTCGGACGGTAACCGGCGACGGTCTACCTCTGAAAGTAACTAGTGATGGTTTAACCTCTTCGGATAATAGTTCTACCAGGCTTCATCCGTTATCCTATATAACCGGCCCGCTTTTTGCCTGCCGCAGCACAAAGCATTGCGCCTGGGGAGGGGTTAAAGTAATGATGGCTTTTTCTCGCCTACCGGCTGCACGCCGGTCAAATCTGATTGAACAGGCAATTGAGGCAGGGACAAAATATTTCTTTAGCTCTGATCCGTCGACTGCCAATTTTCCTGGCGAAATGGCACCTGTTCCGGATAAAAGGTGGTGGAAATTCCATTTTCCTGTGATCGGGTTTGACATCCTTCAGGTTGCTGAGGCTTTAACCGCCTTAGGTTACGGCAGCGACTCCAGGCTGGCTAATACCCTGGACTTGATAAGGCAAAAACAAAATGAGGATGGCAGATGGTTGTTAGAGGAGAATTATGGTTATTGGCACAAGTGGTGGGTAAAATATGGCTCCAAAGGAAAACCCAATAAGTGGGTAACTCTGAGAGCATTGCGTGTGTTAAAGCAGGCTGTACAACAAAAACAAAAATAGGTGAATAAATTTGGTGTTATATTGGAATACATTGTAAAACGATTTGTAATTTTGGTTTTTCGGATTTAGATATTCAGATTTGTGCGGTTTTTGTATCGCGGATACATTACGATGTGCTAAAATGGTGGGCGCTACTGTACAATACACAGAACCAAAACTTTTGAATTTAGCTTCAAGATAGGAAATGACAAGCCATGAAATCAATAAATTAACACCAAGCAAAATTCACAATGAGCAGTATAAGATTATCCTTATGTTATAATGTGCAGGTTGGTTGACCGTTGAGAAAATGGTCAACCAAGATAAAAATATATTGAAGTTGAATTGCTATTTTATCCATTAAACCCATAAAAATATTTATTAATATTAATTTGTTGACGATAATTTATCCGCTGTATATACTATCAATATTCTAGAATAACGAGACGGCTATCCCGGTTATAGCCCGGATGACAGGTCAGGTCAAGAGGAGGTAGGTCTGCATGAATCACCAGGAAGGATATTTCCGGGGTTATCAGGATTTCAAGATATATCACCAGTGTTGGCTGCCGGATAGTCAGCAACGGGCGGTGTTGCTGTTAGCCCACGGTTATGCGGAACACAGCGGGCGCTATGGAAACGTAGTAGATTACTTTGTTCCCAGGAACTTCGCTGTATATGCTCTGGACCATCGCGGGCATGGAAAATCGGGTGGGGAACGTGTCCATGTCGAAGATTTTCATGATTATGTTGTAGACCTTAAAACCTATTTTGATATTGTGCGATCAAAGAACCCGGCCCAAAAGATTTTCCTCATTGGGCACAGCATGGGGTCGGTAATTAGTCTATGCTACTGCCTGGAGTACCAGAGTGAGTTAGCCGGATTGATTACATCCGGAGGTGGACTTACCAGACCGAGTGATCCACCCCTTCAGGCTCCGCCCAAGGGACAACCTCTTTCAGTTGCCATGCTCAGCCGGGACCCGGCAGTAATCGAAGCCTATGTTAACGACCCCTTGGTTTATCACGGGCCGGTTCCTATAAACCATAGCATGCGAGGAACCATGGCAAATTTGGTCGGCGAGGTTGGTCGAATCAAACTGCCGGTGTTAATTATGGCCGGAGCCGGTGGACCGGATGGCGCTCGTAGCCAGGTCCTTTTCGACTTGATCGGTTCCCAGGATAAGACCTTTAAGCCCTATACCGGGCTCTTGCATGAGATATTTAACGAACCGGAGTATCCTCGGGTCATGGCCGATATGGAGCAATGGCTGCAAAATCACCTTTACTAAGAAATATATCGTTGCTTTTTAGTATCAATACGCTTCGATAGGATGCTGAGCTTCTTAAAGTTCTGGGCGTCCCGGGCGCGATTCTGCCGCAACCACCACCCTCGAGTTTGATTTCTGGGAAAACTGCGGAGGAATTATTTGATAATTTGCATCTACCGATATCTGGTGTTGCTGGTGATCAGCAGCGAATCTGTTCAGTCAAGCCTGTCATCAACAGGGGATGGCTAAAAATACTTATATGACCGGTTCCTTTGTACTGGTAAATACCGGCGAAAGGCCGGTATTTAAGCATCTATATCGGATAGGTCGCTAGAAAACATGGCAGAATCTTGATGGAGGGCGCTACTATACAATACACAGAACCAAAACTTTCGAGTTTAGCTTCAAAATTGAAAAATGAAAAGGCAAAATGCCCATAATTTGAACCGTGAAATATCTTTTCGTCAATGAAGTTATGATACCAGTTTTTTAGGTGGTCAACCAAATGAATCAACGGTTGACCACTAAAATCTATCGATTTCCATGTCCATTGTTTCATCGAGTCATTTATTTCTCCTGATAGAGTAACAAATTTTAATCTGGTATAATTTAAGCTAATCCCGAGATGGAGGGAAACATGAGATTTAAGGTTGTTTTAGAGCCGCAAGAAGAAGGTGGTTATACCGTATATGTTCCTTCGCTTCCAGGTTGCGTTTCTCAAGGCGAAACTATTCAGGAAGCTATGACCAACATCAAAGAGGCAATCGAACTATATTTAGAAAGCTTTAAAGAGCGCAAACTCTCTTTACCCCGAATTGAGGAGCGGGAAGTAGCTGTATGAGCCGACTGCCAATGTTAAGTTGGCGAGAGGTGGAGGCTGTCTTAAAACGAGCGGGTTTTAAGTTTGATAGGCAAAAAGGTAGCCATATTGTTTATTATCATCCATAGACCAATCGCACTGTGGTATTACCCAAGCATCAAGAGATAAAACGAGGTACATTCCGCGAAATTCTCAGGGAAATGAATATTTCAGAGGACGAATTCCGCAAGCTTCTGAGGAAACACTAAAACTATCTCTATTTATTCAATTTAAAAACGGATCCTAAAAATAAATTCCCGTATG
>DATIKD010000199.1:0-4315 GCA_035477965.1 Dehalococcoidales bacterium
TGCTGAGTGTCCCGGAATCAGCTTGCAGCAAGCCCAGCAGGATACGGATGGTGGTGGTTTTGCCGGCTCCGTTAGGACCCAGGTAACCGAAAATATCACCGGTATCAACAGTGAAGCTGATCCCTTTTAGAACTTCTCGACTACCCATGGATTTTTTAACATTATCCAGAATAATGGCAGCAGTCATCTGATAACCTCTTTTCTATGTGCGTGAATATTATTCTTTTTTCTCATCCGATTTCATGGTAACACCGATTTCACGGAACAGGCCGATAGTGCCTTCCATAGTCTTCTGCATAATTTCAAAAGTGGCTATACCAAGGCCTCTCTCCAGGTCACCAAAAACCAGTAGTTTGTCACCGGTTTTAATACCAAAATCTTTGCGGGCGTCCGCTGGTATCACAATCTGGCCGCGTTCACTGACGGTTACCGTACCGTAAAACCTTTTTCCCTCATGCGTTTCCATGCGTTCTCCCTTTCAAAATTTACAAGATAAATCTTATTTATAAGAAATATTATGTATTAATTCACTTGGAATGTCAACAGTTTCGGATGCTTCGGCCTCGCCTTTCGAGGCGTCCTGCATGACAACGAAAAGGAGTCTCCAACATGACAAACGACTGACCTCCGTCTCCAGATACTTCGGCCTCGCCTTTCGAGGCCTCCAGTATGACAATTTATCATAATAATCAGCCTTAACCCAGATTCGAAACGGTCTCTTATTTTTGCAAGAGTGAAGTAAAATATAAATAAAGTGGCTGTAATCAACACAGGTAGAAAGGAGGGCGACATGTCAGCCAGATTCGAATTATATAAAGATGTTAAAGGTGAATATCGCTGGAGACTAATAGCGACTAACGGGCAGACTATTGCCATCGGAGGAGAAGGGTTTAAAACCCTTGCCAGTGCTAAAACGGGAATCGAGTCGGTCAAGAAAAATGCTCCGGTTGCCGAGATTTTTGAAACAGCCAGGTAGGTGGTGGTTTCCCCGAAAATCGAAAAACTGGTGACCGACTGTTTACCTGGAAAATGGAAAAACAAGGCGGACCTAGTTAAGTTCCGCTGTTGTTAAAAACTGTTTTGGCGAATATTAACCGGTGACAAACTCGTCTATTAGTGCAGATACTCTTGTCTTAATTTGGTCGCGAATAATTCTGATTTGTTCGATAGTTTTATTTTTTGGATCTTCCAGACCCCAGTCAACCGTTGGCACGGTAGTGAAAGGACAACTATTTTCGCAACCCATAGTTATAGCCCTGTCAGTCCCTGCCATCATTTCCGGAGTTAGCATCCTGGGTATATTGCCACTGAGGTCGAATCCTTCTTCAAGCATTACTTTGACCACTGATGGGTTAACTTTATCATCCGGATGAGAGCCGGCTGAAAATGCCCTGGCTTTGCCCTTTGCCATCCGGTTGAAGTAGGCTTCAGCCATCTGGCTGCGGCCGGAATTATGCACACAGATGAAAAGAACGGTTTTCACTTTTGCCCTGCCTTTCTGTAATTTTTTTTTAGCCAGGCACTATTGTGTATTAAGGACCAGTTGGGTGGTTAAAAACCATAGTGAGTCACTGTAAAAGTGAAATGCTTATTGGGGCCCCTTTTTCAAATTTTCTTCTATCCTGAAAAGTACTATTTTCTTTATCAGGTCAAAGGGTATGGGTTTATCCAGCGGAAACTGAATGGAACCTTTTCCGCTTTTAAAAGGTAATAGTTCCTTTTGGAATTTTTCTGTACCAGAAGGTGTGGGATAAAAACCGATGTGATTCTTGAAAGCCGCAAAATGGACCAGATTGCCATTCAATCTGAATGTAGGCATCTGGTAACTGATAGTTTCCTTAGCCTCCGGGGCTGCCTCTCTTATGATCTGTCTGATTTGCTCAAGTAATAATCGAATCTCTGGAGGAAAGGTTTGGATGTATTCATCAATAGTGGAGTAGTTTGTTGACATATTGGGCTCCAATTCCAGATTTTTCCATTTCAGTATAACATGATAAACCATGTCGCACTGGATGGCATTGATTATTTCCCTGATTTGTGGCATATTGTGGGTAAATTTTGTTTGATCAAGAGGTGAATAAAATGGAACAGCGGGCTGATTTTGAGATTCCCCCGCCGCCGGTCCATCCGGACGAGATTAAGGAGACAGTGGAGACAGATGTAGTAGTGGTGGGCGGCGGAATAGCCGGTTTAAGCGCCGCACTCTCAGCCGCTGAAGCCGGGGCAAAAACTGTTATTTTGGAAAAAAGCGCCGCATACAACTACCGGGGTGTGCATAATGCCGCGCTTCATAGTCGCTTACAAAAAGAGGCCGGCATAAAGGTTGACCCGGAAAAAGTTATTTATACAATAATGGAGTTTGGCGGCTATCGCGGGGACCAGAAGGTGGTTAAAACATGGGCGGATAACTGTGATGCGGCCATGGACTGGCTGCTGGCTATGGCAGAGTCTGATGGAATAAAAGTGGTCCTGGACCCTACTACCAAACCCTGGTATTTCCCTAACTACCCGGTTATTCACATGTTTCTGCCTGAAAGGCAAAAAACTCTGGCTGAAATGCTTTTTAAACATGGGAAGTCTCACGGAGTGGAATACCGATTTGAAACACCAGCTGTACAACTGTTGAGGGAAGGGCTTAAAAAAGTGACAGCGGTGATAGCCCGCGATAAGTCCGGTCAATATGCCCTGTTTAAAGCGCGGAAAGGCGTGGTGCTTTGCTCCGGCGATTATGGAAACAACCGGGAAATGACACGCAAATACTGTCTACCTTCTACTGCCAATCTACCCTGCGCTTACAGCCCGTCCAATAATACCGGCGACGGATTGAGGATGGCGATGTGGATTGGTGCCGCCATTGATGAACCACCCCACTGTCAGGCTTTGTTTGACTGGTCGGCAGTGTGGTACGATCACAGCATTTTCAATGTAGCCCGGCAACCCTGGTTGCGAGTGAACCAGAATGGTGAAAGGTTTATGAATGAAGACCTGCCATGGGGTTATGAATGCAATCAGATAATCCAGCAGCCGGGCGGGATGGTCTGGGCTATCTGGGATGATAAATGGAAATGGGAAGCGGCCAGAATGCAGAGCCAGTGCTGCAAGAATATGCTGAAGGTAGGCCGCCTGTGGCGAGATGAGTATTTTGAAAAAGCAGTGCTGGATGGAGATGTTCTAGCCGCCTTTTCTCTGGAAGAGCTATCCGGGAAGATGGACCTGCCGGCAGATATACTGAGGGATACAGTGGCCAGGTATAACCAGCTGGCGCAACGAGGCCAGGACCTGGATTTCGGTAAACATCCGGAAAGGTTGACCACTATCGAAAAAGCGCCGTTTTATGCCTGTAAAATTAAAGCTCGTTTTTTGGTGGTGCTGAGCGGCCTAAAAATCAATAACCGGATGCAGGTACTGGATGGAGAAAAGCGGATTATCGCTGGGCTTTATGCGGCGGGGAATGTCTCCGGCTCGTTTTTCACCCATCAGTATCCCACCACCGTGCCGGGTCTGACCCACAGCCGCGCTTTCACGTTTGGCCGGTTGGCGGGACAACAGGCTGCGGCAGAAAAAGCCATGGGATGAAGTAACAATGATCTCCAACATCAAATTCTGAAGCGCTGTGGTGAAAAGCACAGCTTTTCTGAACTGGTTGACTTATATCCAGCTTATGTGTAAATCTGTCATAAAGAAACAGTAAGGCTGGTTTTAGTGGCTGCGGGTGACTGGAGAAGTCGTATTAAAGTATCCGGCCAGGCGCTGCTCGATTTGTTTGGCGATGGGTATCAGGGTTGTGCGGTCCTGTGAGTAATATATTGAATAAATAAATACATAGGCATTACCGGCCCTGAACCATAAAGTATCGAAACCGAATGTAAACCCCTCAACACTGAAGCTGCCCTCACCCAACATTGCCAGAATCCCGATTGCAGGATAAGTGATTGATATTTTAGTATTCTGCAGGTTTACGCCTTCTTCCTGGGCACCTTGTTTTAAGCTTTCCATTATTAGGTTGCTCATCTGGATTTCATCTCTGAGCAAGGCATCTGAAGTGGCTCTTTCGATGCGGCTTTCAATCAATCCCAAAAAGCAATAAATAGTCTGATAGGGATTATCCGAGACAAATAACTGCACTTCACAAAAATCGGGACCCAGTCCCATTTGAGCGTTTGAAAGACCTTCACTGGCAGCATCAACTTTTTCAAACGACCGTGGCAAAAAAAAGAGGATGTTAAGTATTTCGTTGGCTTTTTCCAGTGTTAACGTGGTTGTAAATGTAGAATCGCCGGGAGTTTCTGGTTGATTTGGTATCTGCGGGGACTGG
>DATIKD010000200.1:0-2047 GCA_035477965.1 Dehalococcoidales bacterium
CCCGCCGAAATTTCTTTAATGGCGGGTAGACCGGTGACTTGAACCGGTGTGGTAATATAGTTATCTCCGGTCGCATCATAGCCGCTGTTGCCTAGACCTAATTGCCCGACATAATTACCGCCCCATGCCCAAACTACGCCGTTCGAATCTAGAGCCAGCGAGAAACCGTTACCGGCAGAAACTGCAGTAATTTCTGTAAGATAACCGCTGCCGCCAGGACCGCGCACCTGGTGAATTGTATCGTTATAAGTTGAACTTGTGCCCCCATTGCCCAATTCTCCCTGGGAATTATAGCCCCAGGCCCAAACCGTTCCATCGCTTTTCAATGCCAGATTGTGCGGACTCCCACCTCCCCCGTTTGTTCCGGCATCAAAAGAGACTACATCTTCTATATTTATATATGTCTGATTATTTAATGAAAATCTCCACAGCGTTTTAGAAGGTTCTCCGCCTTCTCCGGTCACCACTGCCGCCGGCATGAGCAAAGCCAAACTAAGTAGAAAAGTTATAGTGTAAATGATGAACCTGGGAAATCTGATGAATGATCCGAACAGTGTCATAAAACGGCCTCCTGAAACCTGGTCGATCTAACCCAATCGGCCTATTTATTAAAAATATTGAAGCGCAGAAATGTCATATTGAGATTGAAGGCGGGAGAACTTTTCCAGTCTAGAGGGTTTAACACCAGATGTGGCCGGAGTATATTTATCTATCATGCCAATCAGCTTAAAGTATCCTGAAACAACTCGTCCATATTTTACCACTTTAAAGTAAATATTTTGTAAAAAACAGGTTACAATCGGGTAAAAATATTGAAATTTGGTGAAACATACACGCCGGCCCTGAAGGATTTGATATTAACACATAACTTTGATTATACTGATTTCGCATCTTTTTCTAAAAGTCTTTGGCAGCCAGCACCATATTCTTCAATTTGGCCCGGGCGACATTCCGGTTTCCCAATGAACGCAGCCCGCAGTCGGGATGAATAATCAGCTTCTCTGTGGGAATTTGTTGGGCGGCCAGACGTATTAAATCCGCAATTTCTGCGGTCGATTCAACTCGCATTTGTTTGGTATCCACACAACCCAGTCCTAGTGTTTTTGATGAAGCGACCAAAGCCGGATAATGCAAGAGAGATTGATTATCTTCACCTTTAAAGCCGTGAGAAAGCACCGAAACTCCCTTCAGGTCCAGCAGCCAATCGATGATCTGAATTACTCTGCCACAGACATGCAAAGCTACCGGAACTTTAATCCGGGCAGCTATACTCTCGATGGCTTTTTTAGCAATGTTCAGGGGCGCTCCCACTGAAAGATATGGTTCATCAATCTGAATAGAGCACGCTCCCGCCTCCACCATGCCCTGGGCAATTTCTCCGATTGCCTGAGCGGTATCCAGGTAGACGTTTTCGTCATGGTGATTCTGGTATCCGCTTTTTATGCGGGCCGCAAAAACCAGGGTAACCGGCCCGGTCACAATGCCTTTCACGCGCGGAGCCAGACTTCTGGCCAGAGTAAGGTCAGCAGAAAACACCTCTGAGTGGCCCCGACCGATTTTCCCGTTAATGACAGCTTTGCCGTTATATGCATAGCCGTCAATTGAGCGGGCGAAATATTCTATCATATCAAAACGGGTCTGCCCATCACTAACAATATCAATGCCGGCTTCCAGTTGGTCGCTGACAGCCTGTTTGATGGCATCCGGCCCCATTTCCCTGTAACTTAAAGGGTAACTCCCAATTACCGTAGTTAGCATAACTCATATTGTAGTACAAAAGTGGATTGAAATAAAACATGAATTTTATAACTCTTGTCCAAAATAAGTTTTCAGAACAAAGCTAAACCAGTCACGAGGAAAATAAGGAAGGCCCGAAATTCCGAGCGTTCTTTAAAAATTATCATCAATCCCCTGTCCCCCCAATCCTGGGGGAATATTATAGCTGGGGCACATCTCCAGACCCTTGCCTAAAGGGGTTCCGGACTTCTTTCATCAGACGATAAAGAATATTTTGGACAGCAGTGGTTGTGATTCTTTAATCCACCCA
>DATIKD010000201.1:0-5718 GCA_035477965.1 Dehalococcoidales bacterium
TTCGGCCCGGTTATCATGTTTGGGCTGGGTGGAATACTGGTAGAAGTATTAAGAGATATTTCTTTCCGCTTGATACCTGTTACAGCGCGGGATGCATCCGAGATGATACGAGAAATCAAAGGCTTCACCCTTTTACAGGGGTACCGTGGTAAAGAACCGGTTAATTTGGAATTGCTGGAAAAAATGATCGTTGACCTATCCAGTTTCATACAGAAAAACCCGGATATCCATGAATTGGATCTGAATCCGGTTTATGGATATAAAGACAGCCTCCTGGCCGTAGATGCCCGTATAGTAGTTTCTTGATGCTTCAACAACCCGTTAAGGCGGTAAACAACTCCTTGAGGAAAATTGGCACGATATAAGTAGTTATCACTCTTGTCCAAAATAAGTTTTAAGAACAAAGCTAAACCAGGCACGGGGAAAATAAGGAAGGCCTGAAATTCCGAGCGTTCTTTATAAAACTATCATCAACCCCCTGTCCCCCAATCCTGGGGGAATTTTATAACTGGGGCACCTCCCCAGAGTCCTTGCCGGAAGGGGTTCCGGACTTCTTTCATCCGACGATAAAGAATATTTTGGACAACAGTGAGTATTTATGTATTTATATGTTTTCTGTCTCATTTTTTCTCAATATAGTGTTGCACTATTAATATATCTACAATTATGAGATAATTAAAGCCATATAAATTATTGCGTAAGTAAACCAATAATCAGAGAAACAGGTTTATACAAACCGCGTTTTCCAGAATAATTTTTAACAAACCGGATTTTAGGCGGGGGAGTCGATTTAACAACATGGCCCATAATTTGCCGGAGCAGCCTGACAGGGCTTCTGTTTTTTTTAGTAAAATCCATACTTTTGATTCCTTTAAGAACCCGGCTTTTCGTCATTATTTTCTGGGGATGGTTGGCCAGTGGAGTGGGATGAATATGCAGATGGTCACCAACTCCCTGCTGGCCTACCGTGTTACCGGTTCGGCGGCAATTCTGGGCATTGTGGCTCTGGCTAACGCTATCCCCGTTCTGGTCCTTTCCCTTTTGGGTGGAGTAGCCGTTGACCGGTTTCAAAAGAAAACGCTTCTGCAAATCGGGCAAGCCGGCGCCATGTTGGTTTCCTTAGTAATAGGGTTCTGCCTGGTAACTGGCTATCTGAGCGTGGAAAACCCTGAATCCTGGTTAATATTACTGGGTACCAGCATATTTCAAGGGATAATTGCGGCTTTTGTCATGACTGCCCGACAATCCATCATTCCTGAACTGGTCAGCCGTAAAGATCTAATGAATGCTGTTTCGCTGAACACAATGGGAATGAATATCTTCCGACTGGCCTCACCGGCACTGGCAGGGTTAATAATCGATTTTATCAGCTTTGAAGCAGTTTACTTCATAATGGCGGGACTGTTTGCCAGCGGCGTCATTTTTAATGCCTTTTTGCCCCGGACCAGAATTCCTCCCGCCCGGGGAACTAATCCCATTCAAGATATAAAAGAAGGCTTTCAATACATGCGAGGCAAATATGTAATTATATTTTTACTTTCTTTTGCCTTTTCCTTTATTGTGCTCTTTATTCCTTTCCAGAATTTGCTGCCGGTTTTTTCCGAAAGTGTTTTAAGAGTGGGGGCTACCGGACTGGGCGTGTTGATGAGCATTTCCGGGGCCGGTGCTCTCTTAGCTTCTTTTGTATTTGCTACAATCCCATCGCGTAAACGGGGACTGGTCCACCTTTTGTCCACGCTGTTAGTTAGCGTTGCTTTACTGTTTTTCTGTTTTTCGTCAAATTGGACTTTTTCACTGATTTTGATGATTTTCATCGGAATAGGTCAGACCGGTCATGTAACTACCGGTACCACTCTTTTACAAACTCACACTGAACCTCAATATTTGGGACGAGTGATGAGTATTATGATGATGAACTGGGGGCTGAGCGGATTAGGGACTTTTTTAGCCGGTTTTATGGCCCATGGAATAGGCATACAATGGGCTATCGGAGGTTTTGCAGCTATTCTCACGGCCTTCTCCCTGGCGGCCCTGTTATTCATGCCCAAAATACGCAATCTGGAATAAGCAGATTTTGCTTCATATTTTCAGGTCAGGCCAGTACCCGCTTCGGTGAATGATTGGTAGTTTATCTTGTCATGGCTATGAAACCTAACAGGTGTGTTCTTGGAATGAATACTGGAATGAGCTTAGCGCACACCATGACAGGCGAGCGTTGCAACCGATGTTTTTTTCATCTTTATAGAGTGTCCCTCGCAAGGGGCATGAAGGATTCTGGAGCCCATAAACGCTTGCCCCCTCCTCCAGATGCTTCAGCCTCGCCAAACGAGGCTTCCGGCATGACAGAAACGTTGTCTTTCTGGAGCACCGAGAACGCCTTTACTCCTGAACGGGGCGAAGAATCCGGCGAGGATGGGGCCTTTACGAGGCATGAATGTAGACGATCCCTCCCCGCCTCCAGATGCTTCAGCCTCGCCAATCGAGGCCTCCGGCATGACAACGACGGAGGGAGTCCAGATGCTTCAGCCTCGCCATTCGAGGTCTCCGGCATAAAAGTTTAATTTAGTGATCAGTCTTAATTCAGGCTCGTTACGGAAGATTATTTTAGACAAGAGTGATAAAGTTGGTTATTTTGGCTTGAGGGCAGCAATGATATAACTCCTGGCTCCAACCACCTCTTTCACACAGGGTATTTTACGCAGCACATTCAACAATGGCAGTGGTTGACTGATATCTAACTCCAGCCAGGCGCTGCCGTCAGCCGCACCCCCTCTGGCTAATACTCTCAAGTTGGCACTTTTTACCAGATGTGATTCCAGTTCGTTTATCTGCTCAGAATCGGCCGGAGGAGCAATATCGATTTTAAGCTTTCCGTTGTAATTTTGTCCGCCCTCTTGCCCGAACAGGTTATTAATCTTGTTCTGGGCATCGCCAGCCACGCTATTTGATTGGACAACAGGCGCCGGAGGCTTTTCTTTGTTTTCAATATATTCTTTGTTTACTTCACCGGATTTCGCGGTCTCAATACCCACTGTCTGGACTGATTTCGTTTCAATAACAGGGAGTTTAGCTTCAACCGATGCCGGTTTTATTTCGACAGGAATTGTTTTGGGCTCTTTATTTATCTGACTCGCAAATACCTGCTCTATTTTCTTACAGTATTCAAGCAGTAATGCGCTGGAGTCTTCGATCTTTTGTCTTACTTCTGCCCGGGCCTGTTCGAGAATGGAATCAGCTTCCTTTCCGGCTTGTGCCAATATTTGTTCTTTTTCCGACTGGGATTGCAGAGTAGCTTCTGCAATAGCGCTTGAAATCAAATTATCCAGGTCTTTTTGGGCTTCGACTTTGGCTTTGCGGATATACTCCGCAGCTTCTGTTTCAGCTTGTTTGAGAGCATTTTGGCGGCATTCAGCCACGGCTCTGGCCACTGCCTGGGAAACAATCGACTGAGTCTGATTTAGTTCTTCTTGTGCTTTGCGAAGTAACTGACCGGCTGTGTTTTTTTGTTCTTCTGCCTGTTTCTCAGCCGATTCCAGGGTTTGCCGGGCCAGCTTTTCAGCTTCGCTTTTGGCATTGGCAATGATTTCCGCCGCTTCTTCCTGGGCAGAGGTTTTAAGCTTTCTGGCTTTATCCAGTTCTTCCAGAGCTTGCCTGTGTAACTGACTGGCAATATTTTTTATTTCATCCGCCTGTTTTTCGGCCGTTTCCGTAAATTGCCGGACTTTATTACTGGCTTCGTTTTTGGCGTTGGCCAGGATGGTCAAGCCTTCTTCCTGAGCGTTCTGCAATATTTTCTGAGCATTTTTAGAGGCCTCTTCACGAGAGGTGCGCAGAATGGATTCAACTTCTTTTTTGGTTTTTTCACGAGCTTCCTTGCGAATTACTTCTTCGGCCAGCGCTATCATTTTTTCGCTTTGCTGGCGAGTCCGCGAAATAATAGATTCACATTCCGCCTGGCTTTTAAGGCGGGTTTGTTCAACAATGCGGCCGGATTCAATATTAGCCTGTTCAATTATGGCTTTAGATTCCTGTTGCGCCCGAGACAAAATAGCTGCGGCTTCTTTTTCAGCCAGTTCTCTGGTTTTATCCCGTTCCAGCTTGATCGAGCCCAGCAGTTTTAGCTTGAATTCTTCAAGTTCAGATTCAATCCCGGTGGAATCTTTCAAAGATTTATCAAATGAGGTAACCATATGTAGTCTCCTTCCACCAACCATACGTTATTGGTTCTGACAATAGGCAAAAGGGTGATGCTGTCAGCAGGCAGCCTGATAACCCTTACACAAATTTTAATCGCTTAAAAAAAAATATAAATCGGTATTTAGTTATAGATTGCCATGGTACTTTTAGTCATTGATTCATGGGCTTTTTGACAGTTAACGGATTAGCTAGCTTTGAAACCAGTCATTGCGGAGACAAATAAAGGGGTCAGGGTGACTGCCCGCAGTTTGCTTAAAAATAGCCAGTCTGTTATGTTAGTGATTGAGTTTCAAGCATACCAAAAATTTGCAGCCAAAATTTTTTACTACAGGTCGTGTTTAACATATGAGTTCTCTTCAACCTTCGGTCCAGTATTCCATGAAGCCGGAACTATTATCTCCGGCAGGTAATTGGGAAAGCCTGCAGGCGGCAGTTAAAAACGGGGCGGATGCTGTTTATCTGGGGACACGCGAGTTTAATGCCAGAGCCAACGCTCGCAATTTCAGTCTGGATGAATTAAAAAAAGGTGTAGATTATTGCCATAGTGAAGGTGTTAAAACCTACTTAACGCTAAACATCCTGGTCAAAAACAGTGAAATGACGCACTTTTTTAAAACACTTTCCAGGGCTTATTCTTCCGGTATAGACGGAGTTATACTGCAGCATCTCAGTTTTGTTGAAATAGTGAAAAAGAATTTCCCGGACCTTTTGGTTTTTATCTCTACCCAGGGAGCGGTCGGAAACACTTCAAGTGCGACCTTGATGAAGTCTGCTGACAGGATAATTGTTCCGCGCGAAATGCCATTGCCTGAAATCAAGAAAATGGTTGAAGCCGGCATTAAAGTGGAAATATTTGTCCACGGAGCGCTTTGTTTCAGCGTAAGTGGTTTATGTCTCTTATCCAGTTTCGTAGCCGGCCGCAGCGGCAATCGCGGCAACTGCGCTCAATTGTGCCGGCAATGTTTTAACCGCGAATATCCCATGAGTACCCGCGAATTATGCACAGTCAACCAGATACCGGACTTTATTAAAGCCGGAATAACAGCCTTTAAGATCGAAGGCCGAATGCGCTCGCCGTTGTATGTTGCAGTCGCTACCAGGTTATACCGGAAAGCCATTGATTCTTATTTAAAGGGTGATTTTAAAGTTCCGCCAAAAGAAATTAACGAGATAGAGATTGTCTTTAATCGCGAGTTTACTGCAGGCATGATCAGCGGAGACCAGGAACTGATTTCGCCCGAAAAACCCATGAACCGAGGGGCTTTTCTGGGAATCATTGATGAAGGCTTGATAACACTGCAAAAGCCGGTGCGAACGGGAGACGGACTGGGACTCTGGACAGGGGATAATGTAACCGGTGCGGTCATACAACATATTAAGAAGAGCGCACAGCCGGTTGTTTCTGCCGCCGCCGGCGAGACGGTTGAACTGGGAATAAACGCCAAAAGTGGAACGCGAGTGTACCTGACTTCCACTTCAAGTATCAATATAGAACCTGATTTCAAACTGAAAAGAGAACCA
>DATIKD010000202.1:0-1565 GCA_035477965.1 Dehalococcoidales bacterium
AACAATCAATCCATCCACCCCGGCCTTCCGGCAATCTTCACAAAACCTTTTGGGACCATAAACAAAAACAGGGTTATAATAGGTCATGAAAACCAGCGGAATGTTTGAGTTTTTACGTATCTGGCGGGCAACTTCAAGACATTTACCAGTATCAATTCCGTTTAAGAGAGCCTGATAACCGGCCTCCTGAATGGTTACACCATCAGCCATCGGGTCCGAAAATGGTATCCCCAGTTCAATAATATCTGCTCCGGCTGACGACATTAAGTCAACTGCATTAAGTGTGGTGCGTATGTCAGGATAACCCACCGTAATATAAGGAATCAGGGCTTTCCGATTGGCTTGCCGGAAAACAGACTCAATTCGGCTCATTCTTTTCCTCCAGCGCCTGCATGGCAATTTGCAGGTCTTTATCGCCCCGACCGGACAGATTAACAATAATAGTTTGCTCTTTCTTTAAAAGGGGCGCCAGTTTGAGAACACTGGCTATTGCATGGGAGGATTCAAGCGCCGGAATAATACCTTCCAACCTGGATAAAGTCTGGAAACCTTCCAGCGCCTCCCGGTCGGTGGCAGAGGTATAATTGACCCGACCGATGCTTCTCAGGTAGGCATGCTGGGGGCCCACACCGGAATAGTCCAGTCCGGCCGATATGGAATAGGTATTAAGAATCTGGCCGTTAGTGTCCTGCATTACCATAGACCGGGTGCCTTGAAAAACACCCGCGCGTCCGGCTAAAAGCGGAGCGGCATGCTGTCCGGTCTCAAGCCCCTTTCCGGCCGCTTGAACTCCAGTCATTTTAACTTCATTATCCGCTAGAAAAGCCTTGAAAAGCCCCATGGCGTTGCTGCCGCCGCCCACACAGGCCACCAGATGGTCCGGTAATCGCCCGGTCCGCTCAAGCATTTGCCGGCGGGCCTCCCGTCCAATAATTGATTGGAAATCCCGCACCATGGAGGGGTAAGGATGTAGTCCAACCACCGAACCCAGTATATAGTAAGTACTCTCGCAATTGGCAATCCAGTCACGCAAAGCCTCGTTGACTGCATCTTTCAGGGTTTTACTGCCGCTGGTGACCGGCACTACTCTGGCGCCCATTAACTGCATGCGAAAGACGTTGGGCGTTTGCCTTTGCATGTCCTTTTCTCCCATGTAAACAATGCATTCCAGCCCCAGCCTGGCACAAACGGCGGCGGTAGCCACCCCATGTTGACCGGCCCCGGTCTCGGCAATAATACGTTTTTTCCCCATTCTTTTTGCCAGCAACCCCTGGCCCAGGGCGTTGTTGATTTTGTGCGCGCCGGTATGCGCCAGATCTTCGCGTTTCAGATATATCCGCCCTCCACCGCAGTGTGCTGTCAGGGCTTCAGCCAGATACAGGGGAGTAGGCCTGCCCACATAATCGCGGCAGAGAATTTCAAATTCTTGCCAAAAATTGGTGTCGGTTTGAATTGCGTTGTAAGCCTGTATAAGCTCGGACACCGCCGGTACCAGTGTCTCAGGCGCAAAACAGCCTCCAAACTCTCCAAAATATCCCGCTTTTTCAGCTAACACGGCTACCTCC
>DATIKD010000203.1:0-3295 GCA_035477965.1 Dehalococcoidales bacterium
CACAATATCCCAGTTATTGAAATTGGCGCAGGGATCGGGCTTAAGCGGTGGAATAGCCGTGGACCCGTTGACCCACTGCTCCCAGGATATGATGGTAAACCATTTGGTATCCGGCGCGGGATTTTCCGCCGCATAGCCTGACATATTGATTGAGTTTGTCAGTACTAATTCACGGGTTGAATCCGCGCCGCCCGAATAATGGCCGATAAAATTATTACCGGTATCCACTGACCAGCCTCCGCCGTTGGTCCAGTTATTAAAGTTGGCAGTTCCATCGTTGAGCGGCCTGGTTACTCCGGATTCACCGCGCCAGGCCGACCAGTAGAGATAGGCTTTGGAAACACTGGCATCCTCCGGAACCCCGTTATCACCACCCTGTATAGATGGGGGGCCGACTACGGCGATGCCTTCGCGGCGAGTGTTGCGTCCACTGGCCGGACCGGTCATCAGGGTATCGCCGGCGGCAAAATAACTGCCGGGCACCGAGCCGCCGTTGACTCTCATTTCGCTTTTCACTACATAGGTTTCAACCTGAGTAGAACCTGAGGTGGACTGGATGCCAAAGACTCTGACATCCGAATCCCAGGCGAAATGCGTCCCGCCGGAAACTCCGTCACCATCCAGGTCCACATTGCCGGTGGTGACCCAGGCCACACCATCCGGGCGTAAGCCGGCTTTCTCAGCCACGTAATTAAATGTAATTGAAGTGGTCATGGGCGTGCGGGTAGTTCTAACATTGGGCATAGAAGTAAAAGGCAAATTGTCATAATTCCAGATCACCACCTGTCCGCCCTGATGGGGAACAGGATCGCCAGGATTGGAATAAAACGGATTATTGGGATTGGCTTCCAGGGATCCGCTGCCAGGTACATAGCTGAAACCGGGAGGCAGCCAGATGCCTATTGATCTCACAACCAGGTTTTCACCGGCTGCGGCATGATAAGTTAATACAATATTGAAGCTGGAAACACCATAAGCGCCACCGGTAACCAATAGCTTGTTAGTATTAACCGTACCCCTGGTTTGTGCCAACGTGGGAGTTGTCACATTTCTGGGAATCCATATATTGCGGATAGCCACCGTGACGTCCTGATCGTTCAATTGCGGCTGGCCGTTGACCTGAGGCAGATTATAGTCCCAGTAGGGGGTCTGAAAATCAAAAGGATCAAAGGGGGGATTTTTGGTTCTGAAAGTGCCTTCCAGCCGGTCATATTTTATTTGCCAGATGGCATCTTCAATGCCGCCATCGGCGGTATAAAGGGCATTGGATTTTTGCGTAATGACCATTCCGGTTTTTAGCCCGGTGCCCATATAAGCAACCAGAGGCACAATAATAGTAAATCCGATCAGAACAAAAATCAGAGTTGTCAGCAGGATTACACCTTGCTGGCCTTTTTTCTTATGAAAATAACCTGAAAAAAACGTTCGTTTCATAATAACCTCATGATCCTGGCCTGGGAACGATGTTCAATTGACGGGTTTCAGTGGCCTGTTTGAAACGCGAAGATGCGCTGGCGCTCAAGGTTATGTTCCAGGCTTTGGTGGCAGGATATGCCAGGGGATCAGGTGCTTGCGCGGAGGCCGTCGTAATATGCCTGCCCACTACTGCAATTACCGGCTGACTGCCGTTAACACTATAGGAACGAGTCAATTGTCCGCCCTGTACATAATAAATTACCTGGATGCCGGCATTATCTTCCCAGTTAATCCAGTCCAGTTTTAACCAGAAGCCCTGTCCGTTAGCCTCCACTTTCTGCGCCATGTGCATATCCCGTATCAAATAGTGCAGGGAGTTTTCCACCTGTTTGACTGCGGTGGTTTTGGCGTTATTGATGTGATTGACATTGCTGATTTGATACAATGCCGTCAGCGTACCGGCTCCCAGTATACCGGATATTACTATTGCGATCAGGAGTTCAACCAGAGTGAACCCTTCCCGACTGCCTATAAATTTTTGAAAAATTGGTTTAATCATTTCTTTACTTTACAATTCTCGAGTCTGGCCACGGACTTATTCCCGAAATTGACTGTGATCACAATTTTCTGAATGTTGCCATCCCTTTCGGCGGCAGGCTGGGCGCTGATTGTGGCGCTGTAGCCCGGATACTGGGCCATGATAACATCATTCAAACTGTATTGTCCTGATGACAAATAGTTCTGGTTTCTAACCCATTCCATCTGAGCCTGGGCAATCGCCCGGCCGGTATCCATCTGGTCAGTCGAAATAGCCGCTTTGGAGGACATGGTCAGGCCGCTTAAAAACCCGACTGAAACGATGGCTGAAATAGCCATCGCCACCAGTATTTCGACTAAACTGAAACCCTGTTGTTTGCGCATTTGGGGAATTAACTCCTGAATGGATCAGGTATTCTGTAACTATTATCTCTGAAAGAGGGCGGATGAAGAATAACGACTTAGTCCCTGAATGGGGGTTACTTTGGTCAGGGCAGTAAATAGAAGGCACGTTCGAGCTGGACAATTGTTTGACTAAACCCGGAGGATTTTAAGAAAAATAAGGCAGAATGCAGTTTTATGGGTGTCTTTAAAAATACCTGGCAACCCCGCTTTTTAAAAACTCGAAAAATTACTTTGTATGTGCCATTTCCTCAAGTATATCTACAGCAGCGGCTACCAACCTGAGACACAAAAGCGCGGTCAGTCCTTTCTCTTTGACGGCGGCTGCACCTCCGGCCGTGCTGAGGTCATGGCCCAGCAATTCAGTACAGTTAACCGATCCGAATTCTGCTCTGAAACGCCGCAGGAACTCCTGTTCCAGCGCGTAAAGACGGTCGCGGTTTTTCTTTGGATTATTTGGGTCGAAATCCTGCCTAAGACCCAGAACCATGCAAGCGGCCGAAACCGCTCCGCAGACACCTCCGGTGTGGCCCAATCCTCCTCCAAATCCCAGGGAAAGCTTCAGCGCGGTGTCCCTCTCTATCCCGGTATCATCCACAAAAACATCGATTACCGATTGAGCGCAGTTGGTGGTTTGGCTTTTCATGGCGGCGGCAGCCCGTTCACTTTTTTTCATCTTATACTCCCTGGCAAAGAATTCAAATTTGATAAGGTCTCAAATTCTAAAAAAGGGTATCTTAACTTTTGACCCTGAAGCCTCTTGCAGGCTATTGGTTTTCCTGGTTCATCTGCTCTATCAGCTCGGCGGCATCTTTGATAAATCTGGAGCATTTGTGGGTAAAAGCTCCGGACTTGATGGCTTCTTTCAGTTGTTCTTCGATGCGGATGTCATATCCCAGTATATCCGGACAGAGGGTGGAGCCGTGAATCTCTTTGAACC
>DATIKD010000204.1:0-6305 GCA_035477965.1 Dehalococcoidales bacterium
TGAATCCCAAATAAAACTATCGGATGAACATTTAGATTCAGCCTGGCTGACCGCCGAAGAGGCCATCGGCCGGATAACCTACCCGAGTGAAAAGGAAATTCTGAAAAAAGCCCGTGCCGGATTGGCAGATTTATAAAAGCCATTTTGGCACCGGGGCTAGTTATTCAGGTATTTTTGAGTCCACGGGCAGGCTTTGACACAGCGTCCGCAGGTGGTGTCCGCACAACCGGTAGTTTTGCGGAATTCGGCGATGTAATTGAAGCACTTCGCCGCATCGAAAAACCGGTCACGTTCCAAACCCGCAAACCAGTTGTGTCCGGAGACTGCTCCGGAAGGGCAAATTTCCTGGCATACCACACAATCACCGCAACCGGACTGATTAATGGGATGTCCGCACTCCAAAGGCGCATCTGTCAGAACGCAGGTAAAGCGTTGAGCGGCTCCAAAACCGGGAGTGATACAGAGAGCACATTTACCAATCCAACCCAGCCCGGCGCGAGTGGCAACGGTCTTGTGCGGCAGATCAGTAGTTCTGGCCGTCTGATCGATTTTTACTACCCTGGTAGTCCTGGCCTGAGCCGCAAACCCTCTGTCTTTTAAAAACCTTTCCGCTCCAAGCCCCAGTTCATCCAGTTTGGCATTGACCTGCGAACATGCCTTCCAGTACTCCTGAGCCAGTCCCTGGCCGATTTCTTGTACACTGGCAGGACTGAGCGCTACCGCAATGGAGATACCGCGCGGAAAGTTGTTTCGGGTATTTTCCGGCAACTCAGTCAGGTTAGCAAAACCCACCAGAGATGCGCCTTCTTCAAGCAAATATTCCCGGATTTCCTGATTCAATGTTTTCATTTGATTCTCATTATACTCCCGTCCGGCAGGTTAGTCATCAGGATTATTTACCGGCTTTCGTCTCAGTTCCAGGTCCCGCAGGCTGAACCGGCAGCCGCAGTAGTTCTGGCGGTATAACCCCCACTGGCGAGCCAGTTCGGTGGCTCTTTTAAAGCCCTCTTTACTCTTAAAATTGCGGCTTAGAAAAGCCTCTCCGCCTATTTCGACAGCCAGCCTTTCAATTAAACGAGCGGACTTGTTGGAACCCATGCTGAGCGTAGTAGCAAAACGGTCACAGCCAGTTTTTAGCATGAATTGATAGGTGGCAGATAACCGGAGACCGAAACACTGCCAGCAGCGGCGGCCGCCTTCAGGTTCATTCTCCCAGCCCGCCACGGCCTTTTCCCAATCCGCCGGGATATATTCTCCCGCATAAAGTGGAAAGCTCAGATTAGCGGCTGTTTGGTGGGCATTTTCCAAACGGCGAAAGTATTCCGCTTCCGGGTAGAGATTGGGATTATAAAAAAAACCCTCAAGCTGATAACCTTCTTTAATCAGGCGTTCAGCCGCCCCGGCCGCGCACACGGCACAGCATATGTGCAAAGCCACTTTCATGCCTCTAATCATACCACGAAACCAAACCAGCCTGACAATACCAAAAAATGCTAAAATGAACATAAATCTAGTAATGAGGTTTTCAGAATGAGTGCTGAACTGGAAAAGAAAATCCGGGCGTCTGTGGTAGATGGCAAACTACCCTGTCCCACTGCCTTTAAAATAGCTGCGGAACTTAAAGTAAGCACGCACGAGGTTGGCGAAACCTGCAACCGCATGAAAATCAAGGTAAGTTCCTGCCAGTTAGGCTGTTTTCCCTAAATCAGCGGAATTACTTACTCTTTCAGCGGCCCGGGGTATGCGCGGTCTTCGATCCCACTGACCCTTTACGCGGGCACAACCGGGAACCAGCCTTAATTTAAAGACCGCTGAATGAGTCCTTTTTTTACAGCTCAGGCTGAAAGCATCAGCGGTCGAGGCTTTTGACCGCTTTTTCAATCCGGTTCAGAGCTTCTTCCAGGATAACCCGTGGACAGGCGATATTGATTCTTTCAAAACCACTGCCGCCCTGGCCGAAGAGATGCCCATCATCAAATCCCACCCGGGCTTTTTCGCGCATGAAAATTTTAAGGCTTTCATCATCCATGTTCAGAGCCCGGCAGTCCAGCCAGACCAGATAGGTACCCTGCGGTTCGATCATCTTGATGCGTGGAATGCGGTTTTCGAGATAGGTGCGCATGAACTCCAGATTAGCCTGCAAATAATCCAGTACCTGCTCCAGCCATTCATCGCCATAGCGGTAAGCCGCTTCCAGGGCCGCATACCCAAAAAGATTGGGGCCCGGTACCAGCCCGGCCCGCATACTGGCAAAGGCCTCCCTCAACTTTTTGTTGGCAATGATGATTGAGGATACTTCCAGCCCGGCCAGGCTGAAGGTCTTGCTCGGAGAGAGGCAAACAATGCTATTCCGGGCAAACTCTTCCGAAATTGAGCCAAAAGAGGTATGTTTATAGCCCTTGAACAAAATCTCACAATGAATTTCATCCGCAATCACCAGTCCGCCGTGAGATATCACAATTTCGCCTAATTTGACCTGTTCTTCACGTGTCCACAGGCGTCCAACCGGATTTTGCGGATTGCACAGAATGATGGCTCTGGTCCGGCTGGGAATAGAATGCATCCCTTCCCTGGGCCCGAATTTCTTTTTCAGATCGTCAAAATCCATTTCGTAACGACCGTTGATTAACCTGAGCGGATTACTGGCGATCTGACAACCGCTGCCGGTGACGGCGCCAAAAAAAGGGAAGTAGACCGGCGGCTGAAGGACCACTTCATCGCCTGGCCGGGTAATGGTCCGTACGGCAATATTCAGGGCGGGAATTACACCAGGGGTAAAAACTATCCATTCCGGTTCTATCTTCCAGCCAAACTTGATTTGAATTCTTTGCACCACCGATTCAATCACGGCAGGACCAGGCTGGGTGTAACCGTAAAAAGGGTGCTCAGCCCTTTTCTTCAGGGCTTCCACAATCGGCTGAGCCGCCGGAAAGTCCATGTCTGCCACCCACAGCGGAAGGACATCTTCGTGTCCAAATATGGGTTTGACATAGTCCCACTTGGCACAATCCGTATTCTTGCGGTCACAAACTTTATCCAGATCATATTGCATGCCTAAATCTCCTGCCCCTGGCTGCGCCTGCGGCTAAACAGTGCTAATTCTGAATTGTACCGATACTCAGGCGTAGATTATCACTTCCGTAACGGATTTTTCAAACTCAGCACTAAAACTATAGCATACTTTATAATGATAAGTGATGACAACCGCGGGAGGATGAGAATGACTGAGCAAACAACCCTGAAAATAAATGGTATGAGCTGTGCTGGTTGCGCCGGAAATGTGGAAAAGACTCTGAAAAGGATTTCAGGGGTAGTGAAAGCCACAGTGAACCTCAAAGCCGGCAGCGCCCAGGTGGAATTTGATGCGGAAAAAGTGACCCGCCAGGACCTGGTGAAAGCGGTAAAAAACACCGGTTACGGAGCGGGATAGAGTTCACAGAATAAGGGGTCATGGTAAAATACAGGCAGAATATTTTTTGTGGGTGACCCGCAAAATCCCGCTAAAATGAACTGAACCCAGATATGAAAACTACAACTTTACGCATAACCGGCATGCACTGCGCTTCCTGCGCCGCCAATACCGAGTCCGCACTAAAAAAACTCCCCGGAGTTATACAGGCCAGTGTCAATCCGGCCACTGAAAAGGCTACTATCCAGTTTGACCCTGCGGTAACCGGTGAAATCCGTATGAAAAAAGCGGTCGAAGAGGCAGGCTTTGGCGTAGCTCTGAATGAAGCCAATTTTGGCATCCTCGGCATGCACTGCGCTTCTTGCGCCAAAGTCATTGAGGAAGCTTTAACCAATACCGAAGGAGTGCATTCAGCCGCAGTTAACCTGGCTTCTGAAACGGCCGCCATAAAATATAATCCTGAACTGACCTCTCTTTCCGCCCTAAAAAAAGTAATTGAAAAATCCGGATACCAGGCCATGTCCCGAGTCAGCGGATCGGTTGATCAGGAAAAAGCTGCCCGCGCCAGGGCGGAGCGTAATCTCAGGCTGAGGATGATATTCAGCTTTTCTCTGGCCATTCCCACCTTTATCCTGATGCTGGTTTCGCCATTTGACATGGAAACAACCCACTGGATTTTGCTGGCTCTAACGGCGCCGGTGCAGTTCGTAATCGGTGCGCCGTTTTATGTGGGCACATTCAAAGCTCTGCGCAACCGGCGAGCCAATATGGATACTCTGATCGCGGTGGGGACCAGCGCCGCTTTTGTTTACAGTTTTCTGGTGACCCTGCATATTTTTGAAGGCGATGTATATTATGATACCTCCGGGCTGATTATTTCTATCGTATTGCTGGGGCGCTGGCTGGAAGAGCGTGCTAAAGGAAGAACTTCGGAAGCCATTAAAAAACTGGTCGGTTTGCAGGCTAAAACAGCCACCATAATCGAAAACGGTCAGGAAAAACAAATACCGGTGGATGAAGTTGAAAGCGGTCAGATAGTGGCTGTAAAACCAGGTGAGAAAGTCCCGGTAGATGGAATCATAACTGAGGGCTATTCGGCCGTTGATGAGTCCATGCTGACCGGGGAATCTTTGCCGGTGGAAAAGAAAACGGGCGATAGTGTGATAGGGGCTACCTTAAACAAAACCGGCTATTTCAGGTTCAAGGCGACCGAAGTCGGCGCGGAAACCGCCCTGGCCCAAATCATCAAGCTGGTGGAAAACGCCCAGGCTTCCAAAGCGCCCATTCAAAGACTGGCGGATATCGTTTCCGGCTTCTTTGTGCCGGTCGTAATAGGTATAGCTTTGGTTACTTTTCTGGTGTGGTTTCTGGCCGGCGGGCAGAGCTTCATCTTTGCCCTTACGGCTTTCATCGCGGTACTGGTGATAGCCTGCCCCTGTGCCCTGGGACTGGCCACTCCCACAGCCATTATGGTGGGCACCGGCAAAGGCGCTCAGAACGGCATCTTGATAAAAAGCGCCGCCGCCCTGGAGCGAGCTTATAAAGTTAATACTATTGTCTTTGACAAAACCGGCACTTTGACTGAGGGACACCCGGCGGTAACCGATATTGTACCACTGAATGGTTGGAAAAGTGAGGATGCCCTTAACCTGGCGGCCGCAGTTGAAAAAAACTCGGAGCATCCCCTGGCGGCAGCGGTAGTGGAAGCCGCCGGAAAAAAGGTCCTTAATCCTCCGCAGGAGTTCGAAGCCCTCAGCGGACTGGGTGTAAAGGCCAGAATCGATGGATGGGATATACTGCTGGGAAATTCCCTGCTGATGCAGCAAAACGGTATCCGCACAGTCGATTTTGAGGCCATCCTCAGCCGTCTGGAAAATGAGGGCAAAACAGTCATACTGATGGCGGTTAATCAGCAGATGGCAGCGCTGATAGCAGTTGCGGACAGGCTCAAAGAAAGTGCTCCGGAGACCATTGCCAGCCTTCAGTCAATGGGGATTGAAACGGTCATGATTACCGGCGATAACCGCCTGACCGCCCAGGCTATCGGCCGCAAAGCCGGAATTCAAAAGATTTTGGCTGAAGTCTTGCCCCAGGATAAATCGACAGAAATCGGTAAACTGCAGTCCGCCGGCAAAGTGACAGCGATGGTGGGCGATGGGATTAACGATGCCCCGGCACTGGCCAAAGCGGATATTGGAATTGCCCTGGGCAGCGGCACTGACGTCGCTTTGGAATCGGGTGATATTGTGCTGGTCAGAAATGACCTGCGGGATGTAGTGGAAGCCATCCAGTTAAGCCGCTATACTATCCGAAAAATCCGCCAGAACCTGTTCTGGGCTTTTATTTATAATACCCTAGGCATACCTGTGGCGGCCGGTATTTTGTACCCCTTCTGGGGCATCCAGTTAAATCCCATAATTGCCGCGGCAGCGATGGGTCTCAGTTCCATTTCAGTAGTTGTCAACTCACTTCTGATGAACAGGTACCGGATGGGCAAACAGCGCTCACACGGCAAATCCTGACACAAATTACAGGTAAAACGCGGACGTTAAAACAGCGCGAGCCAACTTCAGAAAAATTACGTAATTCAACGCCCGTTTGTTCTCAGGTCGGGTTTTCGTGATTGATGTCCGGGTGAGAGGCATTGGGGGCAGGTTTAAATTTGGGGTAGGGATAGGGTTTCCCCATTGGGCGCTTGCGGCGCAAGGGGCGCTGTTTAATTACCCAGACACTGGTGAAAAAATTCCGGTCCATCAAGTAACGGTGATCCGCGATATCCAGCAGATCTTTGGAAATACCGTTTTCAAAATAAGCCACTTCCACATGTTTACCCATGTTCTTGACGGCCTGCACAGCGTAAGCGAAATCAGCATCCCCGCTGACCAAAATGGCAGTA
>DATIKD010000205.1:0-1643 GCA_035477965.1 Dehalococcoidales bacterium
ATTGGTGATATAAAACCCGCCCTTATCTTCTCCTTCAACCGAGCTTATCTCGCCGGTAAAAAGCGGAAATGCCTTTAGTTCATAAACAACAGCGGCTACCGGGTCAGCACCGCTTTCCCGCGCTTTTAAGATTCCTCTCCCCACCGACAAGGCCAAACTGATCGAGTTGGGAACAGCTGCTTTTTTCAACTCCGCTCCGTTCATCGGGTAATGGTTGTTGGCGCCCAGACCACCGCCCCGGGTAACCATCCAGCGGCCGACCTCATCGGCAAACAACGAATTTTTCTGCTCCACCACGATAATGGCATTGCCGGCTGCATCAACCAAAGGCATCGGGGTTAACGAAATTCCGTGCGCCAGGAAACTGGTCATCTGGGTTTCAGGCGCCGAACGGCCCAGGGCGTCACCATCAACGGTTGCCAGACCCATGCGAGCAGCCATGGCCATGATCACCGGTGTGTTCAGTCCTCCTACTTCAAAGGGAATTAGATAATCGATTTTTTTGCCCAGGTACGCTTCCGTAATCCGAGCCGCTTCGATCAGCTCAAAACGTACATCCCATTTTTTAAGGAGCCCCTCGATACTCATCTCTTCCAGGGTTTTTACCGAACCCATCAGCCCCCCGCAAACAACCAGGGCGCGATCAGGAACGTCAAGGGGGTCGACTATTTTAATCTTTCTGCCTTCAGCCAGTTCTTTTTCCAAAATGGCTTTCCCCCAGAGGGTGCTTCCGCCGCCGCCTGTGCCCAGCACTGCCAGCCCCTCAAGCAGCGGTGCCACGTCTTCCTTTTGCAGAATATACATGGGTATAAAGTTTCCACTCCTTAAACAATGTAAATTGGCTGACTATTATTGCCATAAAATGTTAAAGGGCCTGCCCTGGTGAGAAACATTCTCACCGGATTTTTCATTCATGCCGAAATGACCCGAGACGACGCAGACCCTCCTGGATCGATTCTCGGCTGGCAGCCAGTGAAATCCTAATGTACCGATTTCCGGATGGCCCAAAGGTGGCTCCGGGAGCTACAGCCACTTTTTCACGGGTCAAGAAATCTTTAGCAAAAGCAGTCGAATCCTGGCTGTTGACATCGATCCACACGTAAAAAGCACCCCGGGGCTGTTGATAACTAATTCCCATACCATCTAGTATTTCACTTGCTGCCACCAGGTTCTCGGCATAGGCGAGACGCATTGTCTCAACGCAATCCTGAGAGGAGAGCAACGCCGCTTCAGCCGCTTTCTGAGAAACGCTGGGGGCGCTGGAAACATAAGCCTCCTGCAGCTTGGTAATCTGGTCGGCTATCGGATCCGGCGCAACTGCATAGCCTACCCGCCAACCGGTCATGGCGTAAGACTTTGAAAAACTGAATACAGCGACCACCCGCCCATCCGTGTCAAAGCTGAGCGCGCTAGTGTGACATCCATCGTAGATTATTTTGTCATAAACTTCATCCGAGACGATGTACAGATCGCGGCGTCTGGCCATGGCAACCAGATCCTGGACCAGATCCGGCGGCATAATTACGCTTAAGGGGTTTGAAGGCGAGTTAAGAATCAGCACTTTTGTTTTAGCACTACAGCGCAAATTAAAGAATGAACGAAACCATCTTACCCGCCTTAAAGGCAATATACAGCGAAATGCC
>DATIKD010000206.1:0-2335 GCA_035477965.1 Dehalococcoidales bacterium
ACTTCCAATTTTTTGCAGGGTATTTTTGCGGTAGAGAGCGAAATGCAAAGAGAGAGGTTTATAACCTACAGCCGGGATCAAGCCTTTAAAAACCTTATGGAGTACAGTCACTGGCTGGCTGATCCACGTCTGGTCAGGGCCATCGTGGACTGTTCCGGTGAAACCATAAGCTGGCTGATAAAATGTGGTGTGCAGTTTTCCTCCGTGGGCATCAATATGCCGGATGCACCCCATACTTACCACGTTATTAAGGGCCGAGGCGAAGGCCTGATAAAAGCTCTGACCGGCCGAGCCAGAGAGGTTGGAGTTGACATAATATTGGACACGGCTGTGAAAAGAATTATCAAAAGTGGTGATAAAATCAGTGCGGTGGCGGTAGAGCAGGACGGCGAAGACCGCCAGGTGAAGACTTCGACCGTAATTATCTGTACCGGCGGCTATGCCAACCACAAAGAGTGGATAAAGAAGTATACCGGATTTGATCTGGGAGTTAACCTGATTGTGGTGGGTAATGTGGACAAGATGGGTGAAGGTATCCGCATGGCCCAAGAACTGGGAGCGGCTGATGACGGGATCCGTTTGCTGGAACTCTACCGGGCCGGACCCATTGGACCCGGTTTTGCCATGGCCTGCCAGCTAGAGTATGTGGCTGTTCAGCCTGAATTGTGGGTGGACCCCCGCGGCCAGCGTTTTTGTGATGAGAGCATCTGTTTTTATGATTCCGAGGTGGGCAATGCCGCGGCTAAAATCAGGGAAGGTTACTCGTTTACCATTTTTGATGACAGTGTGATAAAGCGTCTGTTGGAGCAGGGCGTGGATAAAAATATCAACATCGATATAATGCCCGGCAGCCGGCCGCTGGACCTGGAAAAAGAAATGCAGGCGGCTTTTGCACGGGGTACGCAGGAACTTTTCCAGGGTGAATCTATTGAAGAACTGGCCGGCAAGATGGGAGCGGTCCCGGAAATACTAAAAAAGAACCTGGAAGAATATAATAAGTCCTGCCTGACCGGACATGACCCGTTATTTGCTAAAAATCCCAAATATTTACGTCCGCTGCTGGGGCCCAGATACTATGCTCTGAAAGCTCGCACGGTCTTCCTGGGAACCATGGGTGGAATCAAGATTAATCACCGGGCAGAGGTGGTGGATAAGAAAAATAACGTTATCCCCGGCCTTTATGCGGCCGGATTTGATGCCGGAGGAATGTACGGCGATAGCTATCCCATTCGCCACGCTTCCGGTCTTTCTTCCGCTTTTGCCTTGAATTCAGGGCGTATAGCTGGTATAAATGCTTTAAATAGAACTCAAAAATAAGGGAGGTATTTTCATGTCCAAACAATTCGCAGGCAGGACCGCACTGGTAACCGGAGCGGCGTCCGGAATTGGCAGAGTTACTGCTCAACTCTTTGCCCGTGAAGGAGCCAGAGTCATTGTCACCACGGATTCCAACATTACGGGAGGCGAGGAGACTGTAAAACTCATTAAAGAAGCCGGCGGTGAGGCGGCTTTTGTTAGATGTGATGTTACTAAAGAAAAAGATGTGGAGAATGCGGTTGCCCAGGCGGTGGCCAGGTACGGCTCGCTTGATTATGCTTTCAATAACGCCGGCATCGGCCCGGATGGCAAGCGGGTTCCGCTGGTGAGTGTTATGGATATGTCGGAAGAACTGTGGGACCGCCATCTGGATATCAATCTGAAAGGGGTTTTCCTTTGTCTTAAACATGAAATCCGGCAAATGGCCAAACAGAAATACGGCAGTATCGTTAATACCTCTTCGATTGGCGCCTATAAGGCTGTGCCGGGGTTTGCCGCCTATGATGCCAGCAAAGCCGGCCTGCACGGATTGACCCGCGTGGCGGCCCTGGAATGTGCCAAACTGGGTGTCAGAGTTAATACGGTTTGCCCCGGCCCAATCCAGCGTACTCTGCTGATGGAATATCTGACCGGAGCCGACCCCTCCATGAAGGAAAGAATGCCGCAGGTTATTCCTATGGGGCATGTGGGAGATCCCGAAGATATTGCTGAAGCAGTCATCTATTTTTGCTCAGACAAAGCCAAATTCGTGACCGGACAAATGCTGTCAGTGGATGGCGGCATGACAGCAACCTGATACCCAGGTTCCCAAGTGGCAGTGGACTTCTAATGCTGGACAGGAGAAAACTTGATGTCGAGTAATCAATTCACCCATCTGATGGAGCCCGGAAAAATTGGCTCAGTCAAAACTCGCAACCGCATTCTAAAGACCGGCGCCGGTACTTTTATGTGGCACCAGGATGAAACCCGCTTGAAACCGGCTATGCTGGGTTTCTATGAAGCTTTTGCCAAAGGTGGC
>DATIKD010000207.1:0-3950 GCA_035477965.1 Dehalococcoidales bacterium
CTGCGCAGAACTATCCGATTTCCATATTCCGCTCTGGTAAATTGAAGCCGTAGTTGTGCGTAAATAGGGCGTACCCGGGTTTCCTGAAAGGTAAAATAACGGCAGATGGGCAGCCAACCCACGCCGGATGTTTATGTCCGGTGAAGGGAAAACCTCACCCCATTCGCCGGAAGGACTAATTTCAAAGGCCAGATTTGATTTGGTATTCTTTTCAGATTGGGGAGTGGGATTAACCGCAGTATTTTTAGAAATAGAGGCTACATTACCGATAACAGAGGCCCCATTTTCCTCAATATCGAGGGGACTGGTACCGGCCAACCAGTTTAATGTACCCTGTAAACCGGCTAAAACCACTCCAATTATGATTACGCTCAGAATTACGGTCAGAGCTTTTTTTGACATTTTGTATGCTCACATGCCTGTTTGCGGTCAACGTACTCCCATTACATAGTCTGAGTCTGATTGAACAGTAATTGCAGTATAAAATCTTTAACAAGTGCCAACAACGTTGATTACACCCATTTTAGTATCGGTATAATATAATATAATTCCCGATTACCCTTCAGCCGGGTTTAAACTTAAATTTCGGGTTTTTACTAGGCAACCAAAGGCCAGAGCGGTATAATCAAATCAAAGACAACTGATATATGGGAGTAATTAATGAGAGTTCCGATGATTGCCGGCAATTGGAAAATGAACACTAACCATCAGGAAGCGGTGAAACTGGTCAAGGACCTGGATGCGGGCCTGAATGAGAGAATACCAGTTGATGTTGTAGCCTGCCCGCCTTTTATTTCACTGGCCTCAGTCAGTGAAGCGCTGACCGGCAGTCAAATACGGGTCGGTGCACAAAATATGTATTTCGAAGAGAAGGGAGCCTATACCGGCGAAGTCTCTGCGTTGATGCTGAAGGGGCTTTGCCAATACGTGATTCTGGGTCATTCCGAAAGGCGTCAGTATTTTCTAGAAACTGATGAAATAGTCAGCCGCAAAATAAAAATGGCTTTAAAATATCAGCTTAAACCAATTCTTTGTGTGGGTGAAAATTTGGAGCAAAACGAGGCAGGCAAGACTGAAGAGGTGGTTACACGCCAAATCCGTCGTTCTCTGGACGGAATAGAAACAATTGAAACACTGATAGTCGCCTATGAGCCGATCTGGGCAATAGGCACCGGTAAAGCAGCCACGGGAGACCTGGCCAATCGTACCATCAGCCTGATACGTTCTTTATTGCAGCAAAAATATTCTGCTCAAGCCGCAAATGCAATCCGTATCCTTTACGGAGGCAGCGTAACCGCCGGTAATATCGGTGAATTTGTCAGCCAGAGTGACATTGACGGAGGCCTGGTTGGCGGCGCCAGTTTGAAAGTATCCGAATTTTTAAGCATCATCAGGACAACAGCCCAATTACGTGGAGGGGTCTAAAAATATTCGATAGTACAGCAAATAATAATCGATTAGTGGCAGTAGTCGGCCCCACCGGGTCAGGAAAAACGGCATTAGGGATACAGATAGCCCTGAATTTCGAGGGTGAGATAGTTAATGCTGACAGCCGGCAGATTTACCGCCACATGGATATAGGTACAGCTAAACCGTCGCAAGCAGAAATGTCTCAGGTGCCGCATCACCTTTTTAACCTGGTTAATCCGGATGCTGAATATAGTCTGGCTCAATATCAAGCAGATGCCGGAAAGGTTATTCGTTCTATTCTGGCTCGCAATAAGCTTCCTGTTCTGGTGGGAGGGAGCGGACAATATGTTTTGGGATTATTACAGGGATGGAGAGTGCCGCCTGTGCCTCCCGATTATGAGCTAAGAAAGCGGCTGGAGCTGCAGGCCTCTGACAATATCGATTTATTGTATTCCAGGTTGCAGGAACTTGATCCGGAAGCCGCCCTTAAAATAGATAAACGCAATATACGCCGGGTGATACGGGCGCTGGAAGTTTGCCTGCAAAGCGGGGGCAAATTTTCCCAGGTGAAACGTAAGGAAGCACCCGGATACAATACATTAATGGTTGGTTTAACAATGACCCGGGAAGAATTATATCGGCGTACTGATCGGCGGGTGGAAGAAATGTTCAAGCAGGGTTTGCTGACAGAAACAGCCAATCTGCTGGCGCTGGGTTACCATGAGTGTTTACCGGCCATGAGCAGTATAGGATACAAACAGGCCATTCAGGTGCTCCGGCAGGAGATTCCGCTGGACGAAGCAATGGTTAAAGTTAAAAACGAAACACACCGCTACATCCGGCATCAATACGCCTGGTTTAAAATGACCGATCCCAATATAAACTGGTATGATTCCAGCCAGGATATTTGGCCGGCCATCAAGGCGAAAATCCAGTCATTTCTTAATCCTGCAAATTAGAGCTAAAAATAGAACCACTTGAGGAGACCAGGTGAAATTTGCAAAGAGAATAGCCAATCTGCCCCCTTACCTGTTTGTGGATGTGAGTAAAAAAATAGCAGCCAAAAAGGCCAGGGGTGAAGAGATTATCAGTTTTGCCATAGGTGATCCTGATATTCCGACGCCCGGACATGTTATTGATGAACTGGTCAAAGCCGCCAGAAATCCGGTTAACCACCAGTATCCGGAATCGGAGGGAATGCCCGAGTTTAAAAAGGCGGTAGCCGGTTGGTACCGGCAACGATTTAACATAACATTAGACCCTGAACAGGAAGTTGTTTCATTGATCGGAGCCAAAGAGGGTATTGCGCATATTGCTCTCTGCCTGATTGATGAAGGTGATATTGCTCTGGTTACCGACCCGGGATATCCGGTATACAGCATCGGTACCAGGCTATGCGGGGGAATCCCTTATTATTTACCCATCGACGAATCTAATCAATATCTGCCCGACCTGGATTCTATCCCCCGGGAGGTTTTATTAAAGACCAGGGTTTTATGGCTTAACTACCCCAATAATCCGACTGGAGCCATTGCTGGTTTGGAGTTTTTTAAGCGGGCAATAGCTCTGGCACAAAAATATGATTTCATAATCTGTCACGACGGTCCATATACCGAAGTAGCTTATGATGGATATAAACCTCCCAGTTTTCTACAGGCTGAGGCAGCCATGGAAGTGGCAATTGAGTTCCATTCACTCTCCAAGAGTTATAATATGACCGGCTGGCGAATTGGAATGGCAGTTGGAAACAGGAATGTAATTAGTGCTTTAAAGCGTTTAAAATCCAACCTGGATTCAGGTGTGCCCAGGGCCATTCAGCATATGGCCGTCACCGCTCTGTCAGGCCCACAGGATTGTATCGCCGAACATAATTATGTTTACCAGAGACGCCGTGACATGCTGACTCCGGCCTTAAACGCCATAGGATTCCATTGTAGCAGTCCCAAAGCCGGGTTATATGTCTGGGCAAAATGTCCCTCAGGTTATACTTCAGCCGGACTTGCCGCCGAACTTATTGATGAAGTGGGAGTGGTGGTCACACCCGGCACCGGCTACGGCCCTCACGGGGAGGGTTATATCCGCCTTTCTCTGACTATTTCTGATGAAAATCTGGTAAAAGGTTTACATAAACTAAGACTGTGGAAGGAGAACAGAAGTTGACTGTTGCCCGGAGGAGGATATTATTCCTAAGAATATAGTACACAGTACGACCCGCGATAAAGAACGGGTGGTATTGGCCGCAGTTGAACTAACCGGGATAAAAAGCGGCTGGTCCATCAGTGATTCGTTATCCGAACTGGCTTCACTGACCAAAACTGCCGGAGCCATTGTAGTGGGACAGATAACCCAAAAATTGTCTGCGCCCAACAAGTCCACCTATTTTAATAAAGGAAAAATTGAAGATCTTCTCAGGCGTAAAGAAAGCTGGCAATTCGATACGTTGATTGTGGACGATGAATTATCACCCTCCCAGCAGCAGGCGCTGGAAGAACGACTGGAAAGCCGAGTCATCGATCGTCTGGCTCTGATTCTGGATATAT
>DATIKD010000208.1:0-14510 GCA_035477965.1 Dehalococcoidales bacterium
GATCACTTCCCGCTTGAGTTCGTCAGATAGCACGTTGACCGGCTTTCTTTCTCGGTTGCCATGCGCTAATCCCGCGGCTCCTGACTTACGATAGGCCGACAACAATCGCCAGGCTTGTCGTTCGGAGATGTTAAGTAAGACCGCGGCTTGAACTACCCCAATCTGTTTTGTTTCTACCCGATTCAATACAATTACCCTTGTTTGTTCTTTTTGATTCAATGTCACTTTCTACATGGTGACATTTTCCCTGAACAATTAGGGGGGTGACAAAATCGTAGCACTTCGACAAACAATTCAAATAATATTGAAAAAAAAGGATAACTAAGTTAAACTTGACTAAATCCAGCGCCGCTATTGACTGGTACACTGTGGCACAGACAAGCGGTACACTTTCGATCTGTTGTCCAGAACACTTTCACCGGAATCAGCAGATAATAGACAGTACATGCATAGATTCTTTAAAAGTGAAGTTGTGATCAAGGGTACATAGAATGACGGAATTGGTTGCATACCTGGCAGGCATATTGATGCTGTGCTTCTTGATGTTCATGTCGTACTAGAGAGGAAACGCGGTGTATTGGATGAAAGCCGCCGGATCGGCGATTGTTGTCGGGCTTTACTCGCCGGATGGGCATGGTGTATTGGGGGACACCTTTATGGGGTTGGAATAAGGATTCTGTTTGTTAACTATTCATTATTATCGATCAGCCTGACATATGCTAATTTGATTAGGCCGACCCAGCGAGGGAAGGATTAAACTACATTATTTAAGGGTGTTGAGAAAATGCTTACACGTATAATTGGATTACTATTACTGATTTCTCTTTTGCTTCCTGCGATGGTGGCCTCTCCGCAGCCTGCCTCTGCCAATACAGGATTGAGGCAGGTTATTCTAGGGCAGTTAAGTGGAATAACAACGGGTACAATATATATGGGCTTAAATGGTGGTGGGCACAGTACTCCTCAATTATCTCCTGGACTGCAAGTTATGCCAAACTCGGGAAGCATTACTCGATTTAGAGTGTCTTTAACTACCGCACCAGGAAGCGGCAATAGTCGGACTTTTACTATTATGCGTGGTGTTAATGGCGGGACTGCTGCTGATACACTGGCTACTGTTACGATATCAGGAAATGATACAACTGTATTATGGCAAGGTACAATTTCATACACTGCTGGTGATGTAGTGGTATTAAAGTTAGTTAATTCAGGGAGCCCCGCATCGACATCTGCTCGATGGATAACTGAAATATTGAATAATTCACAGACTAAATCTGTGCTTTTATCAACTGTTGTGGCGACTCATGCTATGGATAGGGTTGGGGCAATAAGTGGTGTGAGATCTTTAACAACTAATCTTAACAATGTAAGACAGGTAATCCCTACTGCTGGCAAATTTAGTACACTATATGCAATGTTATCAGCTTCGCCTGGCTCGGGGGATGCAAGTTATCGTATAACGCTTTGGGTAAATGGGAGTGCTACCAGCATAGCACTCAATCTAAGTTCTTTACATGTTTACCCAGCAACGCCAGTAGTTAATAATACAGAGATACCAGTTAACGCTGGTGATTTGGTTGAATACAGAATTACGAGACTAAATGCACCTACCTCAGACACTACCATTTATTTAGGTATAGTGTTCGAGTCTAACACTATTGGTGATAGTCTTTTGATGAGTGTAGACGGATCGAATCCTAGTACTTCTGCTGTAAATTATCAGGTGGTACAGCGTGGTCATGATTTTGCATGGGCTGCAACGGAAGCAGATAGACAGTTACCAACGTATAGATTTGTAGCAAGTGGGTTAACTGTACACTCCAGCACCGCTCCTGGAGGTACGGCCAGTTACACCGTAGCTTTGAGAAACAACGGGGTTGATACAACTTTAACAGCCACCATCACAGGAACGAATACTTCAGCTCGTAATGACAGTAGTGTCGTTATTAGTGAGTTAGGTTTATTGAGCTACATGTGCACTCCGGCTAATACACCCGCAGCTACCACTTTGCGTATTAGCATAGTCATGAACACTATTGAAACTCCCGTAGTATCTACAGTAGCTAACGGTTCTTCCAGGACGACTAAGATAATGCGTGGTAATATAACGCAAAATGTCGGGGGAGCTATTTCATCCCGAGGTTTTCAGTATGGACTAACTGATTCACTGGGGACGATTGTTAAGGAAACTGGAACGTTCGGTGTGGGAGTTTATAATATAGTTGCATCCGGTTTAACTCCAAATACTGTTTATTATTATAGAGCGTTCGCCACTAATTCTGCTGGCACTGGGTATTCAGAAATCACCATGTTCAGAACTGGTATATTTGACGGACAGTATTATAATGCTTCTCTTTCAGATACGGGTATATTAACACTATCGAATCAGTTAACACATGAAATATTAACCGATTTTGGTAAATTCAATGGTGGCTATGGGGCAAGTGCGAGTAATAACAAAGCTCCATTAAATCCTTCATTTGAAGTAGCTAACGGAGTTAATCCGAATCAATGGTATGCGAGTAATTTTAATCAGATCACCTCACCGGCTGTTACTGTTTCCAGCGAGCAAAAAACACTGGGCACCTTCTCTATGAAAATGACTATGAATGATTCTATACCAACATCAATGGATGCATTCTCTTCTCCTATTACGTTTACTCCAAACATACCCTATGAAATAATAATAGACCATTACCAATTAGTCATGAGCTACGCCACGATACGAATATTTGAATATAGTGATGTAGCTGGACTTAATTTAGTTTCAGCGGATCCCATCATTGATGCTGGTCTTTCACCTACACTGGGTGAATGGCAAGTTTGGAGATATCTTTATACACCTACCAGCACCGCTGCGTCTTTCCGAATCAATGTAAATGTCCGCTCCAGGATACCTGATCTTGTAGTTTATTTCGATAATGTTAGAGTAGTCGAACATTTACCGATATATCAAACTAATGGTGCTGTGATCCCAAATCTTAATTGGAGTGGCAATAATTTAATCGTTAGTTGTGTAGATGATACCAATACCAGCGTGCGTGTTAGTTACGAATACCATCTATCTAATAATAGTCCGATAGTACGTTACAGCACGACAATGCTTTACAAGACTGAAGTTGTCGTCCAGGAGGAGCGATTTGATATAAATGTTTACGATCAAGATGCTCAAATATTAACTCGTGATATGGTGTTCAGGGCGTTTAATACTGCCAATTTTTACTACTTCGATAATCTAACAGCTAAACACATTAAATTTTCCAATGGTGTAAATTTGACAGGGAATGATAATTATCAATCTGGTCTTGTGCGATATATAAGCCCCCAGTACACACGAATCAGTTTATATAGTGATTGGTATATGAATCATCAATTTGAGACTTATGCGAAAGGTGGTACTCGAGTAGCCGTTGGTGCTATTGACAGATCATTCAGTTCTTATCCCCAGAACTATACATATTCTAGTTATGTAGACATAACTATCGATACTACTGCCAATACACCATCTCTAATAAAAGCCAGGCAACCATTCGGTTATGATGCGGTTGTGGTGTACTCTAATCATCCTGATAGGGAGTCTAGAGCATCAGTGCGGGCGATAATGTATGGTACGTCAGATACCAGTAGTCCTGATTATGGAACTAAAGGGTTTATTGGTAGGGGATTAGCAACAACATTCGCTATATTTGGTATTGCACAGGGTTCATCTCCGGTAGGAATTACCAACGCCGAGGATGTGCAATTACGCTCTGAACAATATACCGCTGGTATAGAATTGGGGCCACATACAATTATTGCATTAAAAGATACTAGAAACGATGTTATTGACTATTTGCCATTATTCCAATCTATGTTTAATAGTAGGCTATGGATAGACCATTCGGCACCCACAAACTTCGAGGATTTGGTTGTATCTGGCGCATTGGTCGGTGATGAGGATTATATTCTGGATTTGCTTTATCAGTATAACTATAAATGGGCTTGGTTTTATCGTGATATACCAGCTATTTCTCAAACAAATAGAAATCTTATGGTACCGCACAATACTGCATACCAACGTCCTCTAATATACTACAATACATATTTGGATCCTGATGTAACTGATAATAAAAGATTATATGTATTTAATACTTCACTTGCTCCTAAATCGTATCAATCGTTTAACAATCCTACCGCAGTAGATAATCTTATTAGTGAACGAGGTGTATCTATTGAACATGTGTATTTGTCATTTATTCCGAGTGCCCCAGATGGAGCTGCTAGAGCATACGATATCGTAGGCGACACTTATGTGATAAATACTACATTCGATAATAATCTGGCCTATATGCGCACTATGATGGATCAACGCAAGTTATTATTCACTACCATGTCACATATCGGGGATTACTGGCTTTTACTGCCCAATATTTCAGTGACTCACAATGGTAATAACTCTTTCACAGTGAAAAATAATAACACTCTGCCCATCACCGGACTAACACTAATCGCTGAGTTGCCTGTGAAAAGTGCTGTCACTGCCACCGGCGAGATGCTTACCTTTGGCGGTGAGTTTGGGGATAACGAAATTGTGCTACCCACAATTGATGTCGGCCAATCGCTCATGTTCAGTGTAACCAACGGCCAGAAACCTGCCGGTTTACCCACCCTGATAAGTGAGGATAAAAACATACTGGCAACCGGACATACTTCCGGTAGTACTCTAGTTTGGGATGTAGAAGGGCTGAACAAGAACATAACAGTAAACCGCTCACTGTTGGCTACTGTGCCTGCGTGGGCCAACAAAACCATAAGCATTCAGAATTTATCCAATATGGATGTATGGGAAGTCACGGCTAATGACCAGGGCCAATTCATGGTTGAATCAGCCGTCGGCGGGCAACCGGTCAGGCTGGTGTTCAGCCAGGTAACCCCTGCTCCACCTCCGACACCGACACCGACGCCTTCACCCACTCCGACGCCGGTTCCTGCTCCAATCCCTGCTCCGGCTCCAATTCCTGCCGAAAACCCGTCTCCGACACCGACGCCTTCACCGTCTCCGACGCCGACGCCTTCACCTATTCCGACGCAGACGCCTTCACCTATTCCGACGCAGACGCCTTCACCGTCTCCGACACCGACGCCTTCACCCACTCCGACACCGACGCCTTTACCGTCTCCGATACCGACGCCATTACCATCTCCGACGGCGATACCTTCACCGTCTACAACGCCGTTACTTTCTCCAGTTCCCTCTCCGGTTGGAAACCCTGCACCGTCTGTGACAATAATGGAAACTACGACGCCTCCGCTAACGCCCATCACTTCTGATACATCCGGTTTTCCTTATGTTGCCTTAGCTAATGTTGCGTCGGCTGTAGTAGGGGTAGGTGGTTTGGCGGGAGCGGCCACATTGATTATTTTAGGGAAATTGATGGCCGGGCTGCTGACCGGGGCCATTACATTAGTTGTAATTTTGATAGTTTTGGCTCTGATCAACTTGTAAATTATATAAAAAACGGGAACTAAAGTTGTATGTAGCAAATTAAATAGAACGTAAATGCAAAATATATTCCTCACTATTGCAAACCAAAATCCACACTGATGCAAATCAGTAATTATAAGTGGTAACATTTGATAATGTGCCTTGACTCGTTTATATTCATATTATTAGTTGCACGAGTTTAAGACTCGGTAACAGAAAAACCACTATTAGGAGGGAGAAATGGCTACCCATTATACTGATCATCTTCTGATAACAGACGTAAGAAAAAACACGGAATTACCGCCTATTCGCAAAGACAAACCAGGTAAAAAAAGTAAAACTAAACTCTCTGAACATGTGGTCTGGCTGGATGAAAGAGTTATTCCGGGATCTCGCCTGTACTCAGAAGCCATCTGGTTTTCTCCTGGGCCGGCTGAAAAAGCGGCAGGAGGAGAAGTGGGTATGGTTGAACACACTCACCCATTTGAAGAGGTACTGGCATTCTTTGGCAGTGATTTTCAAAATCCGAGAGATTTAGGCGCGGAACTTGAAGTCATTCTGGATGGAGAAAAGAATGTCGTTAGCCGGACTAGCCTGATATTTATTCCGGCCGGTATGAAGCACAGTGTTTCTTTCAAAGCCATTCGCAACCGGGTGTTTCATTTCAGCATTGGAGCCAGTAACGAGTTTAAAGCGGATGTTCCAGTCGGGACAGGTAAAAAAGGCGCCCGGGGTACTGCCAAATACATTGTTGACAAACTGGTACCGCCCAAAGTTGAAGCACCCTGGAGTCCGCCGCCGCCGCCCGAAGCTGCCAAGGGTAAAGGTGGAAGGATCCTCTTCCTTGATAGTGACATTGTACCCGGAGGTTTTTATACCGAATGTGTCTGGATTGCGCCTCGTCCAGCAAATGCTCCTAAACCTGCACCGGAACAGTTAGCAAGATTCAAGGCGTCAGTCAAACCGCATGCACATGATTTTGCCGAAGTACTGTGTTTCTTTGGTACTGACCCCGAAGATGTTACCAAACTTAATTCCAGGATTGAACTCTGGATTAATGATGAGAAGCATATTATAACCCGCAGCACTATGGTATATCTTCCGGCCGGTACCCTGCACTGCCCGCTGGCTTTCCCCAAAGTGGGAATGCCAATCATCCACTTCACCAGTTTTCCGGAAGGCAAGATTTACTATAATGAGGCGGACAGTCCTGAGGATAAAAAATAAGCGATAAAAGATCACATAAATAAAAGAACCCAGGCGGCTAAGAATAATCTGATTAAGAAAATCAGCGGGCTGAAAAGCCCGCTGATTTGTTATTAACATTTTCTGTTGAGAAAAGCTTACTGCATGGTTGAACCGCCGGAAACACTAAGAACCTGACCAGTAATATCGCCTGAAAGGTCTGAAGCCAGATAGGCAACGGCTGAAGCGATATCCATGATTGTGGTGCCCTTATTAAGCGGAGTATCGGCCGAAAAACGTTTAGCCACCTGCTCTTTCATCTCTTTAGGACCTTTCATAAAATCAGTATCCATAGACCAGCCGGGGGAAACAACGTTCACATTGATATTATCTTTGGCTACGGCTTTTGCCAGACCTCTGGAGAAGAGATAGAGGCCGCCTTTGGCCATTGAATACATATCTACACCCGGAAAGACCATTTTCGCAGTATCTGATGCAATATTAATTACTTTACCGTATTTTTTAGCAACCATGGAGGGAATTACTGCCTGGGTTACCAGCATCGGACCTTTCAGGTTTAAAGTATAATTCTTATCCCAGACAGACTCATCCTGATTTTCGAAGGGCCCGCCCGGGGCGGCTATTCCACCGGCATTATTAACCAGGATGTCGATCTTGCCGAATTTTTCCAGTGACGTTTTGGCCATGGCCTGGCAATCCGCCTTTTTGGTGATATCGCATTTAACTGCAATAGCCTGACGGCCCATGTTTCTAACCTCTGCCGCAGTTTTTTCAGCGCCGGCTAAATCGATATCAGAAGCGATAATATCGCAGCCTTCAGACGCCAGAAGCAGACAGATGCCTTTGCCGAAACCATTTTGACTGCCGGCACCGGTTACCAGGGCTACTTTTCCTTTTAATCCAAGATCCATTTATTCCTCCTTCCACTTTATTTTATTTTTCAGCTACCAGCTAAATACCCGAGTTGAACTATCTGATTTAATTTAAGTTAAAATATACAGTTAACCAAACTTTAATAAAATAGCGTGTCAATCTTTTTTAGTTTACCATGAGAAACCGGTATAGTCTATCACTCTTGTCCAAATTATGCGCAGTATAATTGACAGCTTTGCTAAAATCTTCCATTCCGGTCGAAAAAGGTTATTCTGTGGAATTATACCCATCCTCCAGATGCTTCGGCCTCGCCTTTCGAGGCCTCCAGCATGACACCTTGTTTTCACACCCTGATATTGAAAAATCAAGGTATTATCATAATAATCAGTCTTAACCCCAGCTCGTTAGGGAATTAATTTTTGGACAAGAGTGATAGTCTATATAAAAAAAGCCGTGCCGAGAAAAAATACGGCACGGCTTATTTTACTGAAAAACTAACCGCACATTAGTCAAACATGATTATATTACGAATCACTTTTCCGGCTTCCATGGAATCCATGGCCTGATTAATCTGGGAAAATGGGAAACGGTTTGTCACCAGTTCATCCAGCTTGATTTTTCCCGCCAGATATAACTCCGCCAGGCGGGGAATATCTACGCGGGTACGAACGCCTCCCATAGCTGAACCGGTAAGGGTCCTGCCGCCGCAAAATTCCACCGGCCGCCAATCAGACAATCGCTCATCCCAGCCGTGTCCGATAACGCAGGTAGTAGACAAAGGTCCGCCCATTGTCCAGGCCTGCCGCAGAATTTCAATGCCGGCCACTGAGACGATGATATAGTCCGCTCCGCGGCCATAAGTCAGTTCAAAAACTTTCTTAACCGGATCTTTTTCGATGCGGGAGTTGATAACGTAGGTAGCACCGAATAATTTTGCCACTTCCAGTTTGCTGTCTACTATGTCTACCGCAATGATAGGGTAGGCTCCGATTGAAGCTGCACCCTGGATTGCGTTCAGTCCCACTCCGCCGGTGCCCACCACCACACAACTGCGGTTAGTTTGAACTTTGGCCCGGTTTAAGACTGCCCCGTAGCCTGAAATGACACCACAGGCAATCAGGCAGGCTTTATCTACGGCGATTTCATCCGGCATTTTAACCAGGTTGACCTCCGGAACTACTGTATATTCGGTAAAACCGGCGACTGGACCTTCGAAATTGAGGATGCGTGTTCCTCGAGAGTTGACCAACGGCCCGGGCTTGAATAAAGCCAGCGTATTGTTCCTGCATACGCCCTGGGCGCCTATGTAACAATAATAACACTGGCCGCAGCCCACAGGAATAATCGAAGCGATCACTTTATCGCCTTTTTTTACGTAAGTTACTTCTTCACCTACGGCGTCCACATAACCGCAGATTTCATGTCCGCCGATGGCCGGCAAAGGGTGTACGCCGTGCTCGGCATGCTTGCAGTGAACATCGCTATGGCAGATAGCGGTGGCGGCTACTTTGAGACGGACTTCTTTTTTGCCGGGAGGGTCAAGATCTACTTCTTCAATTACCAGCGGCTTGTGGTATTCATAAGTTATTGCAGCTTTAGTTTTCATACCAGACTCCTTATAATATTTTTTAAGGCAAATTATCCCACAGTCCTATTTGGTTAAATTCTAGCCCTGAAACAGACCGTTAGTCAAAGTATCAGAATCAATAACGAAAATGAATGATTATTAACGGGCCGGCTTGTCATTAAAAGGGCGAACCATGAGTTTCCAGAGTCCGCATCAAATACCTGAAAACGCCCAAAAAGAACAGGATAAATGACCGGTTGAAGGACGGAACAGCAGTATTAAACAATACTCAACAGGATGCTCCGGAAAAGCACTTCGGTAAACACACTCCGGAAAAACAATCCTTGTTAGTCAACCGCTATCAGTTTACAATTAAAATAGGCGGGTTATAAATCCGGTAATAAGTTGAGGCTTTGTGAGGGGTGACAAATGAAAACTAAAATCGCAGTAGTTGGCGTTGTTTTGATATTGATGTTATTTTCGATGACCGGTTGTGTCTATTTTACACTGAATCCTACACCAACTACGGTACCGACTGCCATTCCAACTCCCATTGACGCAAACTGGGAACCTCCGGCGGTGTTAAGCAGCACGGGTATTGCCACATATCCGGATTTTATACCGTTGGTTGAACTGGTAAGGCCCTCGGTGGTAGCTATTGATGTGACAATAGCCAGTTTTGATGTTCTGAGCGGAGCAGTTCCTGGCGAGGGTTCAGGGTCAGGCTGGATTATTGATGAAAGCGGACTGATAGTGACTAACAATCATATCGTGTCCGGAGCCAGCAGCATCACCATAACCCTGGACGATGAACGCAGTTTTCAGGCGGTGATAGTTCGATCTGATCCCATGTCAGATTTAGCGGTGCTTAAAATCGATGCTACCGGTTTAAGAGCTGCCAAAATCGGCGATTCAACTCAACTCAAAGTAGGGCAGTGGGTCATGGCGATGGGCAACTCACTGGGAAAAGGCATCAGCGCCACCAGCGGCATTGTCAGCAATCTGGATGTGACTGTACAGGTGGGTATAGGCACAGCATTGTATAATCTTATTCAGACCACTGCACCCATAAATCCCGGCAATAGCGGCGGACCGTTATTTAATCTGGCAGGTGAAGTGGTGGGTGTTACCAGTGTGAAAGTGGCTACCACGGGAGTGGAGGGGACCGGATTTGCCATCAGCATGGACCAGGTTTTGCCAATTGTCACTGAACTGATCCAAAAGGGGTTTTACAGCCGGCCGTGGATAGGTGTCAGTTTGTACACAGTGGACAGGATAGTGATTCTCAGGTATCAGCTTTCGGTTGATAAAGGAGTACTGGTTACGCGGGTGGCGGCCGGCAGTCCGGCGGATAAAATAGGCATAAAAGCGGGTGACGTAATAACCGCGATAGATAAAAAACCAGTGGCTGATGTAATCGAACTGAACAAGATATTACATACTTATCAAATTGGTCAGAGCGTGTTGATAACCTATTTTCGGGGAGTGGCACCCAATACTGTGATGATAACGCTGGCAGCCTCGCCTCCGGTTCAAAGATAAAGTATTGGAGGTTGTATCTGGAACTTGCCCACGGAGGTCTATAGGGAAGATTGCATGTTCGCAGACCGTATTATGGATGTGCAGACCCTCCGATTTTTAAAATCCCGTTGAAAGTAAACTTTACATAATAATAGTATCTGCTCGCTGACAAGTCAATAAACTTCAGGGAGAATAATATTGTGATAGATTTACCGGAATCGGTAACTGGATTATCATTGAAACACGGTTTCAAAAGATCGGCCGGATATAACCAGGGGTGGATGTTCGATAATTCGATGGGGCCAAATCCCCTCTGGTTAATCGAATGGCTGACGAGAGACATGAAAATAACTGAAGATATGGTTGTGCTGGATATGGGCTGCGGCAAGGCTATTACCAGCCTATTTTTGGCGCAGGAGTTTGGCTGTACGGTGTTCGCTAATGATTTGTGGATTTCCCCGGAAGAAAATCTGAAACGGATTGCCGAATACCGGTTAAACCAAAAGGTTTTCCCGATCCAGGCTGAGGCCCATGCTCTGCCTTACGCCAGAGGGCAGTTTGGTGCCATCGTTTGTATTGATGCCTACCAGTATTTCGGGACGGATGATTTGTACTTAAAGTACTTTTCTGGATTTTTAAAACCCGGTGGGCAAATCGGCATCGTGGTTCCCGGATGGTCGAAATCGTTGGAAGTACAGGATTTCTGCAAATCAGATAGATTTGATAGCAGTGATTTTACCTGCTTTCATACCCTGGAATGGTGGCGCAGGCATTGGCGACGGTCCGGAATGGTGAAGTTAAACAAAACCGGTTATTTACCGAATGCCAAGGAAATTTGGCGGGATTCAACGCTGGCTATGTATCACACCAAAAAACTTCTGCGACAGGCGGAGAATATTAGTCCGGAAGAAATTCAGAAAGAGCTTGATTTCTGGAAAGACGATATTGATTTCCTGGAACAGGATAAAAATGATGTAGTCTCCATATTACGGCTCATCGGCCAAAAAAAATAACTTAAACTGCGCCTGTGTCTAACAGCTAAAGATCAGCATATTTTCCGATTGGGGCCTTGTTGCATCAGTTTGACCCACAGGTCTCCCAGAGGCAGCCTGACAGCCCTCCCCCTGACGGATAATCTTAATCCGGAAGCCGGCGTGAATTCAGAACAATAACAAAAGGGAGCCGGTAACAGGCTGTTCTTATTTAAATAGAACTAACAGGAAACCGGGGTATCCCACGTTTTTAAAAAGGCACCGGGCTTTTTCCTTACCTTAAAACTTTTGGTTCAAATTGGAAAGTGGCAAACAAATCTTCCAGTGTTTCAGCCCGCTTGATCAGTTCAATACTGCCATCTTGCCGCAGGAGCAACTGCTGCACCCTCAGCCAGCCGTTATAGTTGGAGGTCATGGCCGGGCTGTGAGCTCCGGTATCATGCTGCACCATGATGTCTCCGATGCGGGTTGAGGGCAGTGAACGTTGTTTGGCAAACTTGTCATTGTTCTCGCATAAGGGACCTACCACATCCACCACTTCTTCAGCCCCAGTTCGGGGATTGCCTTTTGCATCCAGAATAGTGATATGATGATAAGCGCTTTCATAAATTGCCGGTCGGGGATTAGCGGCCATAGTAGAAGTATCAACACCCACATACTCACGGTATTTGCTCATGCGGTTTATTACCGTTGCTACCAGCACGCCGTGCGGCCCGGTCATGTAACGTCCGCATTCCATGAATAATTTAGGGGTGTAACCCATTTTGACGGAGAACTCTTTTATCATTTTCGCGGTTTCCGCTGCCAAAGCGGACATATCGAAGTTATTATCCACTGGACGGTAGGGAATGCCAACACCTCCGCTGATATTAAAGAATTCAAACTTGATGTCCAGCTCTTTGGAAACCATTTCCATAATTCCCAAAAGCATGCGGACGTTTTCTACCATGAACTGATAATTGCGTTCATTGGAAATTACCATGGAATGAACACCAAAACGGGTGGCGCCGCGCGCGATAGCTAATTTGTAGGCTGGTATAACTTGATCGTGGCGCAGGCCGTATTTGGCTTCTACAGGTATCCCAATTATTGCGTTGCCAGTCCGCCTTTCGCCGGGATTGTACCTGAAACAAATTAAGTCAGGAAAGGGCTTTACTCTTTCAATATGGGTTATATCATCCAGATTCAGTATGCAACCGCCATTCTGCACCGATAAATCCAACAGTGACTGCGAGGTATCGTTGGAAGAAAACATGATCTGTTCACCTCGAAATCCCAGTTGGCGGGCCAACACCAGTTCAGAAACTGAGCTGCAATCCGCCCCGAAACCCATTTTTTTCATCAGAGTTAAAATAGCCGGAGTGGGGAGGGCCTTGACGGCATAATACTCCTGAAAACCAAATACTGCTTTAAAAAGCATTTTCAGATTTTCACCCGTTTCCAAAATGCCTTTTTCATCCAGGATGTGAAAAGGGGTGCCAAAGAACTTGATTATATCCGGCAGGCGCGGAAAAAGCCTGGCCTGAAAGCCGGCTGACATAGGCATAAGAACCACTCCTCAAATAGTTTTGCAAAGCATATACTGAATTGACAGGCTAATATCCTTTTAAAATATTGATCATGATTTCGGTAGCTTTAATGGCCATATCTCTGGGTACGGTCAACGGCGGCATGAAGCGGAAAACATTACCGTAGCGGCCGCAGGGAGTCATTATCACTCCGGCATTCAGAAGTTTGCCGGCTATTTCGCCGCTCTTTTCGGGCGGAACAGGTTCCCTCGAATTTTTATCGGAAACCACCTCCACTCCAATCATGAGTCCGCGGCCTCTCACGTCCCCTATGGCGCTCACTGTTTTAGCTGCATCCTGAAACAAACCCTTGATTTCGGCACCCAGTTTGGCAGCTCTGCCCATCAGGTCCATTTCCGGATCGGTGATCAAATCGATATTGGTCAGACAGACCGCGCAGGCCAGTGCGTTGCCGGCAAAGGTGCCCGGCTGAGAGCCTTCAACCAGAGAGGAAGTGACGGCAGAACTAAAGGTCAACCCGGCCATAGGCACATCACCACCCATGCCCTTGCCCCAGGTAAGCATATCCGGCATAACGCCGGTGTGATCTATAGCCCACATTTTACCGGTACGTCCAGCGCCGGATTGCACCTCATCGGCGATGTACAGAGCGCCGTATTTCGCAGCGGCCTGTTTTATTATCTGGAAAAACTCCGGCGGAGGTGAGACATAACCACCTTCGCCCTGTTGGGTTTCGACAATTATGGCAGCCACATCATCTGCCGCGGTATAAGGGGTATTCAAGACATAGTCTACATATTTGGCACAGTGACAATCACAATCCGGATAGGTCATATTATAAGCGCAGCGATAACAATATCCATAAGGTACATGTATAACGCCGGGCATCATGGGTCCCCAGCCGTGGCGGTAGCGAAAACCGGTAGTCAAGGCGGCTGAACCCATCCAGACTCCGTGATAGGCACCGTGGAAAGCGATAATCTGCGATCTTCCGGTGAAGGCCCTGGCAAATTTAATGGCAGTCTCTACAGCTCCGCTGCCGCTCTGGGTGAAGGCGGTATGGCAATTGCCTCTTAAACCTTCAGGCATAATACCGGATAAACGTTTGGCTAACTCGATCCTTTTAGGATTGGTTATATCCGTGGTATGCATGATGATCCCGATTTGTTTGCGGATAGCTTCCAGTACTCTGGGGTGTCCTCTACCCACGGCGTTTACCGCTACACCGGCGGCCATGTCAATATACACATTACCGTCAGCGTCTTTGACGGTGGCGCCTTTGCCTTCTTCCATAATCATAGGGGCATTGCCGCCGCCCCGCGTCAGAGCTTCATATTTGGCGGATTCAATCATCAGTT
>DATIKD010000209.1:0-2054 GCA_035477965.1 Dehalococcoidales bacterium
GATTACGATAAGGCGGATCCATAATAATTATATCGTATTCCTTATCCAGAATCGAAATGGCCTTTTCACCTTCGATACAATATATTTTGGCCCGGTCAGCCAGTCGGGTCTTTTCCAAATTTTTTTTAATTATATCACAACAACGTCTTTGGCGGTCAACAAAATCCACCCAGCCCGCTCCCCGGCTCAGGGCTTCAATGCCCATAGCCCCGGTGCCTGAATAAAGATCAAGTACCTGCGCCCAATTATCAGCCAGTCCCTCCAGCATGGAAAAAGTGGCTCCCCGCACCAGGTCAGTGGCCGGGCGGGTCAGTTTTCTATCCGGACCAATCAGATGATGCCCTTTGGCTGAACCGGCAATTACTCTCAATAGCTGGGACTATCCTTTCCATTCATATATGACTTAAACACAATTAATTATATCAAAACTATCACATCTGTGACGAATTGCCGGCGGCTGGACAGTTAACCTTGCTAAACCGGTTTCAGACTGCTAACATTGTGGATATGTTAGCTGCTTTATGAACGGAGGGTATTGTGCAGGGCAAAGATTTGATTTCAATGACTGATTTGAGCCGCGAGGAAGTCAAGGTTTTGATATCCGATGCGATAGAAATGAAACAGGACCGCTGGTTGAATATTTTGGAGAACAAAACGCTGGCTCTGGTTTTTGAAAAGCCGTCTTTGCGCACTCGTGTCAGCTTTGAACTGGCCATGAAACAACTGGGAGGGCATTGTATTTACCTGTCCCCGGCTGAAGTTGGACTGGGAAAGCGGGAATCCATTCGGGATGTGGCTGAGGTTTTAAGTCGATATGCGGATGCAATCGCCGCCCGGACTTTTGCTCATACTACTTTGGTAGAACTGGGGAGGCATGCCAGTGTGCCGGTTATCAACGCGCTGGATGATATTGAACATCCCTGCCAGGCGCTGGCTGACCTTTTGACTATTTATGAGAAAAAAGAAGACCTGAAGAACGTGACGGTAGCCTATATCGGAGATGGCAATAATGTAGCGCATTCCTTAATGCTGGGCTGTGCTATGCTGGGCGCCGGTTTCAGAATTGCTTCTCCCCCCGGCTATCAGATATCTGAGACCGCGCTGACAATCGCGCGGGAATATGCGGCCGGCAGCGGATGTGAACTGTTATGCACTCACAAACCCCTTGAGGCTGCTGCCGGGGCGGATGTGGTGTATACCGATGTGTGGACTTCGATGGGACAGGAAGTGGAGGCAGAAAAACGCCGCTCAGTTTTTTCTGAATATAAAATTACTCAATCTTTAATGAAAAAATCCAGACCGGATGCGATCTTTATGCATCCTCTGCCCGCGCACCACGGTGAAGAAGTTGAAGATGAGGTTTTATACAGTCCTTATTCGGTTGTCTTTGATCAGGCTGAAAACCGTTTGCATATTCAAAAAGCCCTTTTAGCCCAGATGCTGGGCGGCCTGGATATTTTTCTGCCCAGACATAAATAAGTGCCTGGTTTCCAGTCATCCGGCCTCTTTTCGGTTATCATCCTGGGCCCCAAGCGGAGCATTTGATGGCCTCTATCGGCTGTCATGCCGTGGGCCTCGAACTGCGAAGCCGAAGCATCCGGCCCCTTTTTCGGTTGTCATCCTGGAAGCCTCGAATGGCGAGGCTGAAGGATCTGGCCGAGGGGGATCAAACCTGCAGCAATGACTATTTAGGAACACCCTCCCCGCCGGATTCTTCGCCCCGCTCAGGAGTAAAGGCGTTCTCGGGGCTCCAGAAAGACAACCTTGGGAACGGATTCCCCTTTCGTTGTCACGCCGGAGGCCCTTTTCGTTGTCATCCTGGAAGCCTCGATTGGCGAGGCTGAAGGATCTGGACGAGGGGGGGCAAACCCGCAGCAATGACTATTTAAGAACACCCTCCCCGCCGGATTCTTCGCCCCGTTCAGGGGTAAAGGCGTTCTCGGGGCTCCAGAAAGACAACCCTGGGAACGGATTCCCTTTTCGTTGTCACGCCGGAGGCCCTTTTCGGTTGTCATCCTGGAAGCCTCGAATGGCGAGGCTGAAGGATCTGGACG
>DATIKD010000210.1:0-10741 GCA_035477965.1 Dehalococcoidales bacterium
CTTTCGGCCCTGGATAAAAGTCGTCACCGCTCATTCTGATGCTGATTATAAAGTTTTTCCCCACTGCTTCCCTGATCCGGTCAATAACCTGAGTGATAAAAAGCATAGGCGCGGCCCATTTATCCCTCCGATAATTCGTCCAGGGGCTCCAGAATTGTGCCGGCAGGTAGCCGTGGGCACCGTGTATCTCGCATCCATCCATGCCGGCTTCTTGTGCGGCTTTGGCATAAACTGCGTACCCATCGATTACCTCGTTGATTTCCGCGTCGGTCATTTCATGGGGAACCGTAGCACGGTCAATGTCGTAGTCAGTTGAGTTCTCAGAAACCCCCCAACTGACTTTAGTATGGTCCGTACTCTTTTCTCCTGCATGGAGGAACTGTACCAATATCAATGTGCCGTACTCATGCACGGCCCTGGCGATTTGCTTCCACCTGGAACTCATTACCTCAGGAGTCTCCAGATAATAGGGATTCGGCCCTCCCAGTCCTCCCGAGCGGTGAATAGTGCACGGGCCTATAATGTTCAGTCCACTACCACCCCTGGCACGGGCGACCTGGTAACCGATATACTCGGCAAGAGGGACCGCTACTCCATGGCAGGGAAATATAATTCTGTTCCTGGCGGTTTTAGTGCCGATTTTGATTGGAGAAAACATATGTTCAAACTGCATGGCTGATATAACCTCCTGACTATGTTTTTCGACTGTAGCTTAGCTGTACTGATGCATATTGCATTTAACCAACTGTTATGACAAAAAACGTTTTTCTGCCAGGAATGTGACCACTTTTTGCGCTAGCTGCTCGGGAGTGCCTTCAAGGATATTACCTACGCTCTTCCGGGTACTCACTCCCTGGGTTAACATTCTTATCCGTTCAACTGGAGATAGGTCGCCGGTTGGAATAAATATTTTTTTGGGAGGCGGAGGTGTTATTGAGATCACCTGGGTAAGCTGTCGCTCTATATTCGGTAATCCGTTGTCTTTCAGCAGGTCGCCTATATTAATTTCTTTGATTTCACTTCCAGCAGCTTTTTTTCTTCCCGGAAGCGTTGGATATCTGGGCTCATTGAGCATGATATCCGTGGTAAACAAGGCTGGTAACAAGCAGCGTATTTTTACACGGGCTCCCCTTTCCAATCTCTTTGAAACTGTTGCCCTGTTTTCTTTGATATTAATGTCCATTTCTACCACAGAAGTAACTACGGGAAGGCCCAGCAGTTCTGCTAGCATACTGCCCGTTTCGGCACAGTTCCTATCTGTAGACTGGTCTCCGCAGAGAATGATATCTCCGGCCATCTGGCTGATTACCAGGGATAACAACTTAGCCGTGGTCAATGAATCAGGCAGAGAGAGCCCGGTTATATCCACCCGGAAAGCCTTATCAGCCCCTTGCGCCAGACAGTCTCTCAGGATTTTCTCGCTTCGCACCGGCCCGAGTGTGATAACCGTAACCATACCGCCGAACTTTTCTTTGATTATCAGAGCCTGTTCAAGGGCAACTTCATCATACCGATTAAGGATATAATTCCATTCATCGCTTTTGACAGTGTTATTCTTAAAATCGAATTCAAGCGGTAAAGCGGGATTAGGAACTTCCTTCACACAGACGACAATATGCACGCTTACGTTCGCTCCTCGTTTTCTTTCAGGCTCTTTATTATTCTGGACAAGGCCGGGATTATTTTCTCCAGCGAGCCGATAACTCCCAGGCTGGCAAGTCTAAACATCGGAGCATCACGTTCGTTATTAATAACGATAATATTGTCGGAGGCATCCATCCCGACGGCATGTGGATATTGCCCGGATATCCCGCAGGAGATAAACAACCGTGGCGAAACAGTTATTCCGGTGATACCGATCTGGCGTTCCAGAGGCAGCCACTTCATGTCCACCGCCGCGCGGGTCCCTCCAATAGAGGCACCCAGCAGATCAGCCAGTTCTTCGATGAGGCGTATATGTTCCACATTTTCCAAACCCCGGCCGAAAGCGATAATAATCTCCGCCTCTTTCAGGTTGATTTTTTGGGGATCTCCCTTGATATACGCCAGAAACTCCACCTTCGATTTTTCAGAACGCTGGTATGAGAAAGATATGTTTTCTACCTGTTGACGCAGTCTTGACTCATGAATATCAAAAATACCGGCTCTGGCAGTGGCTATGCAAAAGGAAGATGCCTGACAGACTACCATGGCGTGGGCTTTGCCATTATAAATGGGGCGGTTCCCCACCAATTGACCCTTTTCCAGCTTGACGGCGACACAATCGGAAATCAGACCGGCATTAAGTTTTGCCGCCAGCCTTGGTGCCATTTCTCTTCCCAAAGATGTCGCCCCAAGTAAAAGCAACCCCGGCCCTGATTCCTTGACCAGGGTATAAATCATATTCACACAGGCGTCGGTATCATAGGGGGATATCTCTCCCCCGCGCACTAAGTAAACCCTGTCAGCGCCATATCGAAAAAGAGTTTCCGACAGGGTTGCAAGCCCCTGATCAACCACGATACCAGATACGGAAAGGTCGGCACCGTTCGCCAGTTCCCTGGCTTTAGACAACATCTCCAGCGAAATCTTTTTTATTTCGTCTCTCTCTGTTTCTACCCAAACCCATATATGGTTCGACATAACTCGTCAACTGACCTACCAGGTTTTTTGAGGCAAAGCGCTTTGCAGTATTTCTACGATATCCATCACCGCCAGAGAATTTTGCAAGCCTTTCTCCCGGGATTCATCTTCCAGCATGGTTAAACAATAAGGACAGGCAGTAGCCAGTATTTCAGGTTTCTTTTCCGTTACCTGGTCGAACAGTATCTGACTGATTCGTCTCTCGCCGGTCTCAGTCATCCACATTCCCCCCCCGCCTGCCCCGCAGCAATGAGAGTTGTCAGTCCTGAAATTATTTTCTGCCAGTTTGAGTCCCGGAATGCTGTGTAGAATTTGTCTTGGGTCAAGATAAATGTCGTTATACCTCCCCAGATAACACGGGTCATGATAAACCAACGACTTGTTCAAAGATTTCTCAGGCACGGGAATAGTCCCACGGCGTATCAGATCGGCGATTAACTGGGTGTGATGAACTACTTCGTATTGACCACCAAAATGCGGATACTCGTTTTTGAAAACATTATAACAATGAGGGCAAGGCGTAATAATCTTTTTCACATGGTATTTTCGGAAAGTACTGATGTTCTGCCGGGCCAGTTGCTGGAATAAATACTCATTGCCGGTCCTGCGTACCGCATCGCCGCAGCATTTTTCCTCATTACCCAGCACCGCGAAGGAAATATCGGCCGCCTTTAAAATCCGGCTCAGCGAGATGGCGGTCCGCTGGGGACGTTCGTGATAGGCGCCGAGGCATCCGGCCCAGTATATCGTATCAAAGCTCGATTTGGCAGTAAGGGCAGGAATATTCAGCCCTAATGCCCAGTTATAGCGATATACCCAGGCTTTGCCCCAGGGATTACTATTTTCCTCAATGTTTTTATAGAATTGCTTAATCTTAGCCGGGAAGCACGCCTTCATCAGGGTCAGGTTGCGGCGAAGATCGATAATTCTGCCGACGTGTTCGATATTGGAGGGACAGACTTCCTGACAAGCTCGGCAAGTAACGCATTGCCATATCTCGTCTTCCGAAACCGTTTCATCGAAGAAAGATCGACCTGGGGAGGAGTTCTTCAAGAGTCCGGCCCCTTCACTAATCAGGTGATGTTTGAGATTAAGCACCTGTTCCATAGGTGAAAGCTGCTTCCCGCTCTGCCGGGCTGGACAGATTTCGTGACATCTTCCACACTCGGTGCAACTGTACAGATCGAGCAATTGTTTCCGGTTGAATCCGGATACCTGCGATGCCCCTACTTCTTCCATTTCACCTATATTAGGCATGTCCAAAGTTCCTCGGGGAGCTTCCGATTTGAATAACAGATTAAAGGGAGACGCCAGAATATGCAGGTGTTTGGAGCGTGGAATGTATACCCCAAAGCCCAGAATCACACCATAGTGCACCCACCATGCTACGCGGTAGGCGGTTTCCATCGCTTCCTGGGACATATCCGAGGACTCGATTGCACGGGCAAGTTGGGTGCTTACCGGCGGCCAAAACTGTGGAATGTCACCGGAGGCATAGCCGAAACCCTCTGCAATGAAATAAGTCAGCATGAGGGTAAAAACGAGCCCCAAAATAACACCGGCCTCTGGACTAGCTTTAAGACGCTCGGGCCGTATCAGATACCGTCTGAGGCTGGCCCATATTATGGCCGCGATAACGCATACACCGGCAATATCCAGGATTGAATAATACACCGTCTCCAGTCGACTTCCGTCGAGGTGGGAATATAGACCGAATCCGGCGGAAAGCCCGATAAAAATAAAGTAGCCAGGAACAAACAACCCGAAGCCCCAGAACATGAGCGCGTGCCCGATTCCGGCCAGGTCCCTTTTAGAAACGCTCCTCAGGCTGCAGCGCTGCAGGATGACCTCGCCGAGGGTATTTATCATGCGACGCCATGGTCTGTTGAAACGCCTTACTTCCCGGCCCAGGTAGAGCAAGCGAATCAGAAAAACCATCTGATAAATGAAAAAACCGAGGGCAATTGCGAACAATACCCAGAATATTAGATATCCGGATATGCCAAAATATGTAGTATTAACCGGTGACATCCAGTAATTCCATCGCCTTTATTAGTTCTCTTTCCGAATCTTAAATGGGGCATCCTCTTTCAGCTTCTCTTTGTAAAACGATTCACCAGTATCACCCATGAACAGGACAAGGAGACTAAGAGCTCTTTCAATAACTTTCATTTAAGTACCAAATTTCGTGAATATTATTTTCAAAACCAAAATATTTTATACCAGTTTGTAATAATAGAAAATGAGTCACAATGCGTCCTGATACAAAAAACCAGTCATTTGCAACCCGACCGGCTCAATCGGATGCAGGGAATTTTTGTTTCGAACTCTACGCCCCTGACTACCCAGCCGCATGACGGACGGGATAATTTGAGACGGGCCCGCTATTTATTTCAGGCTATCTTTGCAAGGTAACTCCCGATTCATAACCCGCTGCCCAGTCAAGTTCAAACAACACTTCATTCGCTTCTTTTTTGGGCTCGTCAAAGGCCCCTTTGGTAAGCTCATTAAAGAAATCCAGCAATTCCTCTTTGCTATCGAATTCATATATCGTGATATATTGAGGGCAATCACTCTTGTGCCGATAACTCCCCCTGGGCTCAAGCGGATAAAAACAATGGGTGCGAGTCACTTTCCTCATACTTTTGAATCGGAATACGTCTTCAACATGGCGGTCATACCACTGATTGTAATCGGCTTCTTTTCCATGTTTGGGACGGGAAGCCACAATCTCGAAATACCTTTTGCTTTCCATTTCCTTTTTCCTTTCCGTGTATCTAAACTCCGTGGCTGTATTAGAAGAAACTTACCAATGAGTTTCTCGAAGGAAATTTGATCTGTTCGGCTTATAATCAGCCTCCTATACTGAAAGCCGTCATATAGCCTTCGTGGATGGCGTCCAGTGCCCGCCGAGGTGATTTGCAATCACCTATGGCATAGAGCTCCTTTATCTTTCCATTCAGTGCTTTTTGCAGCCGGTTCTCCGCACGGTATCCGTTCGCCATTACAACGGTATCCACTCCCTGGATAATCCGGTCTTCTCCGGTTATCGTGTCTGTCACTGTGACCGTTCTTCCGGATATTTCTTTTATAGTGGTCAGAGGCGTAATGATGACTCCGTTTCTCTTTAGCCTTCCCCAAATAATGGGAATATGCGTTCCGTTGCCCAATGATTTCACTCCCCAGTGTTGATTGATAGATGGAAAATGGGTTAGTAACTCCACTTTCTTTCCCATTTCCGCCAGGAAGTCGGCAACCGTAGGACCTTCTTGCATTCCGGTGGATTCGTAGACAACCACTTTTTCTCCCACTTTCACTCCTCCCCTTAATAGCTGAGAAGGGCTGATCACGTTGCCCTGCTGGCTGCCGGGCACGGGCAGGATGTAAGGAACGGCGCCGGTAGCCACGATAACCGTATCCGGCTGCTCCGCTGCGATGGTTTCCGGGGTAGCCTCGGTGTTCAGTTGGATTTCTACCGCCAGTTTATCCAGTTGGGTTTTCAGGTAGCGAGTTACCTGGTTGAACTCATCACGGCCAGGTGCCTTGCTCAAAATATTAATTTGACCTCCGACCATGTTTGCCTTTTCGTATATTTTGACAGCATGGCCTCTTAGTGCCGCAACTCGCGCTGCCTCCATTCCGGCAGGTCCTGCTCCGATCACCATCACCTTTTTTTTCGTTGCCGCCGGCTTAATCGCCGCAAACTCTGTCGATTCCTTATATACGACTGCATTCTGCAGACAGGTAGATTCCGCTTCACTCTCCCAGCATCCCTGGTTACAGGCGATGCAAAGCCGGATGTCTTCCACTCGACCTTCGTGGGCTTTGTTAGCAAACTCCGGGTCGGCTATCTGACTGCGTACCAGCCCGACCATATCGGTATGGCCTTCAGCGATGGCTTTTTCAGCCAGGGCGGGGTCATTGATGCGGCTGGTGGCAATTACGGGTATTGACTTCACTACTTGCTTGATACCCGAGCTAAGTGGGATGCTTATTGACCCTGCTGGGATGTACATTGGCGCCACGGTATATGCATTGGAAACCCCGTCACTTCCAAAACTGACACTGAGGAGATCGATTTTTCCGGTAGCTTCCAGGGCTTGTGCTACCTTCTGGTTATCTTCGATACCCATGCCATTGTAACTGAAATCATCACCTGTCAACCTGACACAGATAATAAAATCCTGGCCGACCGCAGCTCGCATACGGGAAACGATTTCTGTGGAGAAGTACATTGGTTGGCCCCATTTATCGGAACGCTGGTTAGACCATTTGCTCCATGACTGCTGGACCAGATCGCCGTGACAGGCATGTATCTCGATACCATCCACGCCTCCTGCCTGGCATATTTTGGCGTATTTTACAAATAGTTCCACCTTTTTTTCGAGATCGGCGTCATCCATATTTTGCCACTCTGCCACACTTTCCATCTGGGTTGGGAAAGAACTGAATCCCAGTGTGCCGTTGGAAGGAATATTCAGGAAACCATCGCTGAATATGTACAACTGTATCAGGCAAAGAGTGTTATACTCGTGAACCGCGTCCGCCAATCTTTGAAGTTTGGGAATAAGCATCCTGGGTGCGGGCGGTACCGAAGTAACGGGTCCCAGTCGAAAAGGTGCGTCATAACAACCAATACCGCCGATGACTGATAGTGCACAACCGCCTTTAGCGCGGGCGACCTGGTAGGCTATATAGGCGCTGCCTTCAGTTCCGTCACCCAAAAAGGGCAGGGCAGGCACGCCATGAGCAGGGAAGACAATACGGTTCCTGGCGGTTTTGGTGCCGATCTTGATAGGCGAAAACAGGTTGGGAAATCCTGCGGACATATTTTACCTCCGGTACTGGAATGTTACGAAATTGTTGCTTAACAGTTACACAATAACCTTGCCACCATCGATGATCATCTCGGTCCCGGTCATGTAGCTGGATTCATCGGAAGCGAGGAATAGAATACCGTAGGCGATCTCTTGCGGCATACCCATACGGCCGAGCGGGATGGTTCGGCCTTCTCTGGCCATGGATTCTTCCACACTATCCGTTTTAGAGGCCAATCTCTTGAATTGCGGGGTTACGATGTAACCGGGATGAACCGAATTAAAACGGATATTGTCTTTAGCATAGGAAACGGCATCGCACTTGGTCATGTGGCGCAAAGCCGCCTTGGCGGTATTGTAGACCATGCCCGGGCCGCCGAGTATGCCCATGATGGAAGAAATATTTACCACGCTGCCACCCCCGGACTTCATCATCAGGGGTATAGAATATTTGGTACACCAAAACGGGCCCTTGAGGTCTACGGCCATGGCTTCATCGAATTGTTGAGTAGTAATCGTGTGGGTAAACATGCCCCCGGCGGCCACTCCGGCATTGTTCACGAGGACATTAAGTTTACTGTATTTTTTATAAACCGCCGCGATGGTTATCTTGACTTCCTCTTCACAGGCGACATTCATGTGCCAGAAATCGGCCTTACCCCCGTCAGCCAGGATCTCTGTGACTACTCGTTTTCCGTTTTCATCATCAATATCCAGGACTGCTACCCTGGCTCCTTCTTTGGCCATCAATTTGGCAGTGGCTTCCCCGATACCGGAGGCAGCCCCGGTGATAATAACAGCTTTGCCTTCTACTCTACCCATTCGTCTTTCCTTTGACAGTACGTTTTGCGTCCCGTCCCTTTAGTTTTTATATCGAAAGCCAAATACTTTCAGGCTTTCTGAGTTACAATAGTAACAGACAATATGATAATATATAATTAATAATATATAATACAGTAACATATGTTACTATATTTCTGAAAAACCTGTCAATAGGCTAAAGGAGTCTTGTTTGGATACGCAGCTAAAAAAGAAAATCATGGCGCTGGCGCAAGAAAGCCGGGAAAAGACACTCGAACCCACCGTACGGGCATATAAAGCCATCTTCACGACCTTCGATATAATCGATAACTACATCAGACTTTCATTACAGGATGAAGAGATTAGCCGGGCGGGTAGAAGCATTTTGCACATTCTCATCGGCAACGGCGGCAGCTTGACAGCCACTGAAATCAGTAAATACGCCTGGCGTTCCAAGTACGCCACCATCAGAGTGATCGATACCCTGGAAAGAGGCGGATACGTGACGCGTAAATCGCCGGATACAAGCAGTGATCGACGGAAGAAAACCATCACCATAACGCAAAAAGGCGTAGAGTTATTTGAAAAGACCTTCAAGATTACGATAGAAACGCTGTGTCCCCAGATACTTGAAGGATTAACCGAAAATGAGATCACCGAATGCTACCGGATACTGGAGCACATCGGCAACCATGCCTTCGAATTGATGAAGTCTTACGATAATTCCTTTACCTACAAAAAGCCGTAAAGCCGAAGTGTTCCTGCAAGTCAATCTGCTGGGCTCATTCTCCAGTCCCATATAGATGAGCCTGTCCCGGTGGTACCGGACCCAATTTGAGGCAGTATTCGCGTAGTTATTCCTGCACCTTACAGGATAAATTATCCATGTCACCAGGCTAGATACTCTGGCCATGGTTAAGGACGGGGGCCCGATTTTAGTGGATATCCCCAACCGCAAACCAGTCGTCGCTAAAAATCTTTTAACTATATGGCCAAATCGAAAACCTGCTGGGGTATGCCATGCGGCGGACTGCCGGAAGGCAGCCGGACACCCTGAATCAGTTATGTAAACCTGAAGCGCATCAGGCCGGCATTACACCGTGCTTTTTGTTGGGCCGAATTTCTGTTTTAGAAATATGAGCCTCCAGTCCGCGCACCAGCAAACGGCGGGTATCCGCCGGATCGATGACGTCATCGATATGCAGATGGGCGGCAGCCATATAGGGGTTTGCGAATTTCTGACGAAACTCCTCCACTTTTTGGGCCAGTAAAGCGGCCGGATCGGCGGCTTTTTCCAGTTCCTTGCGGTAGATAATGGGAGCCGCACCATCCGGGCCCATGACTGCCAGTTCACCGGTCGGCCAGCTCATGACCACATCCGCACCCAACCCGCGGCTGCCCATGCCGATATACGCTCCGCCGTAGGCTTTGCGGATGACCACCGTCAGTTTGGGAACGGTGGCTTCAGCATAAGCATAAACCAGCTTGGCACCGTGGCGAATAATGCCTGACCACTCCTGTTCAGTCCCGGGCAGATAGCCCGGTACGTCCACCAGGGTTATCACCGGAATATTGAAGGCATCACAGAACCGCACGAAGCGCGAGGCTTTATCGGAAGCGTCAATATCCAGCGTGCCGGCCTTGATTTTAGGCTGGTTGGCCACTACACCCACGCTGTGACCGTTCAGACGGGCGAAGCAGGTGATGATGTTGGTGGCAAATTCAGGAAAAAGCTCAAAATAGTTGCTGGAGCCGTCCGGCTTGCGGTCAAAAACCCCGGCAATCAAATTATGCATGTCATACGGCTTGACCTGGCTGGCGGGGACCAGCTTGAAGAAATCCTCTTTGCGATCTGGTTTGTCACCCCAATCCAGACGCCTGGGCTGTTCGCGATTACTCTGGGGCAAAAAAGACAATAGCTCCTTGATGCTGGCGATGCACTCCTGTTCACTGACGGCGGTGTGACAGCAAACGCCGGCTTTTTTCTGAGCTACCACGGCCCCGCCCAGTTCATCATCCGTCACATCCTGTCTTAAAACAGCCTTTACCACCCTCGGACCGGTGATGTAGGCGTAGCTGGAATTTTTGACCATGAAAATAAAGTCCATCAAGGCCGGAGAATAGACCGCGCCGCCGGCACAGGGGCCCATGATGGCGCAGATTTGGGGAATCAATCCGGAAGCCATGGTATTGCGGTAAAAGATGGTGCCAAAGCCGGCCAGGGCATCCACTCCATCCTGAATGCGGGCGCCGCCGGAATCATTGATGCCTATGACCGGACAGCCGGCCTTCATGGCGGCATCCAGGCAGAGGCAGATTTTATTGGCGTGAGTTTCGGCCAGAGTACCGCCCTGCACGGTGAAATCCTGAGAATATACGTAAATCGTGCGGCCGTTGACCGTGCCGTAGCCGGTCACCACACCATCAGCCGGAGCTTCTTCAGCAGTGCCGGCGCCGCGGCTGACACCGAAAGCCCACATTTCATGGAAGCTGCCTTTGTC
>DATIKD010000211.1:0-8434 GCA_035477965.1 Dehalococcoidales bacterium
ATGATATGCGTCAGATCGTGGATTCTCTGGATCTAACCAGCCGTTTGTACGGAGACGGCAAACCCAAGGTGATAATTGCCCATACTGTCAAAGGTTACGGTGTGTCCAACTGGGAAGCCGCTCATATGCACCTCGGCAGAGGAAAAGATGTTGCCAGAGGTATCGAAGAAGGGAGAAAGAAATATGCCTCAATATAACCAATATATTCAGATTGAAAAGAAACCATCCATGCCGGCTGTTGGCATCGAAAAAGCCCTGATCGCCACTTTTAAAAATAATCCTGATTGTATCGCAGTACTGGAAGATATGGGTTTTCCGGGAATTGGCTGGTTTGTTAAAAACCTGCCTGAGCAAATGATAGAAACCGGCATTGCGGAACAAAACGGAGCGGGTGTGGCTGCCGGTCTGGCGGCTGAAGGTTTTATTCCGGTTATCAACAGCTTCTGGTTTGCCAACATCGGTAGAGCCTATAATCAGGTTCGCCAGAGCATTCTGGTAGATCGTTTTAATGTTAAGTTTATCGGTCGTGAGGGTGTTTGGGGCGATACCGGCATATCTCACAACACAGTGGAAGGCATTGCCGCTTCGCGAGTGTTGCCGAACCTGGTAATTCTCAACCCGGCCGATGAAGTTGAAGCAGAGAAAGCCGCCGCGGCCATGATGCAATACGTAGGTCCGGTGCTCCTCAGGCAAGAATCCAGCCCCATGCCTTACCGCATTTTTACAAATGATATGCCGTATGATATTGGCAAAGGTATTTTTATCAAGGATGGAAAAGATGCGGTAATAATTTCCACCGGTTATATGACTACGGAAGCCATTAACGCGGTTGAACTGGCCGAAAAAGAAAAACTGGATATCGGCATTTTGCATATAGGCACAATTAAACCGCTGGATGTCGATGCCATCGTAAAAGCGGCCGAAATGAGCGGTGCAATAGTGGTTACTGAAAATGCCAGTGAAATCGGCGGTCTGGGTGAAGGAACGGCTGCCATACTGGCGGAACACCTGCCCACACCTATGCTGCGCGTGGCAGTAGAAGATGAATTCAGCCAGTCAGGAAAAATAACGCCTGAAAAAGATGATTTGAAAGAACACTTTGCCCTTAGAGCTGAAGATATACTGGTTTCCGTGAAAGAGGTCATTGCCAAAAAGAAGAAACTGGCCAAAAAGTCGAAATAAATTTTTTCAAACAAAAAAAGCCCGGGTTCAACCGGGCTTTTTTTAGTTTTAAGCTTTCAGTCCTTTTTCAAAGTGCTTTTAGTACCTGCCGTATTCCTTGGTAAATTCTACCATAGCTTTCATATTCTCGGGTTTGGCTTCGTCCACTGATGAGCCGGGAGCCATAATATACCCACCATCTTTGCCCACTACATCAATCAGCCATTTGCAGGCTTTTTTGACGTCATCAACCGTACCGGTTTGCAGGATTGAGGAGGGCATATTACCGGAGATGCACATGTGTCCGTTCAGCACTTCTTTAGCCTTCTTCATATCCGGACGATCAAACAGAGCCCAGACTTTGCCTTTGGGTAGCTGGCGTAAATACTCCAGACGCTGGGTATAATCACCTTCAAAGAAGATATGCGGAGTATATCCTTTGGCTACCAGAGCTTCAACCAGTCTTTTCAGGTATGGAAAATAGAATATTTCGAACTGTTTCAAAGACATGAATCCATCTGAGCCGCGGTGAAGAGGGATAAAAGTAGTGGTGAAGGCAGTGGCTTGAGGCGCAGCCGCAATGGTCTTGATTTGCATATCGGACAGTTTATTAATGGCCGCTAACAGTTTGTCAGGTTGCCGGTACATATCCAGCATAGCTCCCCGCATTCCCCTGAAAGAATCAGATAGGGTATCAAAAGGTACCAGACCGGCCATACTGGTCAAGAAAAGACCGCGGCCAAGGTAGCCTCTGTCATTCATCTCCTGGCTCATTTGAACAACTTCTTTGGACCAGATTACCGCCTCTTTGGCAATTTCGAGCAGCTTTACTGTCATATCGGCAAACTCGGGAGTAGCCAGGTTGGCAAAAGGTAAACCTCCCGCCAGATTAGCCAGAGGAGGAAGATGTTTCAAAGGTTCCAGCAGTCCATAAGTCCTCGGGAGAAAATAGCGTACCAGGTAATCCGATAAATCATTGATGAATAAATCATATTCATCTGCCTTCATATATTCGCCTTCAACAAATTGATGTGAGTGATGAATGGAGACTCCATGGCCGGGCCATACCAGCGTTTTACTGCCGACTGCTTCAAGAACTTTTCCGGAATTGTTGTAAGCCAGTCCGCAGGCATCCGGCTGATAGTAGTCAGCAGTTTTAAAATAGGCTTCTTTCCATTTTTTAAAATCGTACCATGAATCTTTGGGAGTTACAGTACCGGTAAATTTCGCCGGAAAATAGCTGAAAGGAATTGAAATTGGCACCCGGTCCGGTTTTCTTAGCTCAATTGCATCCTTAATTCTTTTTACGCGTTCGTTGAACAATTGCTGATTGCTGGTAACCATATTGAGTCTCCTTTTGCAATATTTGAAATTATATCATTGTAACTATTATATATCCCATATACTTAAAAATGAAATCGTTGTCTGATCAAAATTGATGGTTCAGATGAATTAGAACTCATTATCAAGGCCCGGATTTTATCATTACCTCATTTCTTTCTTTTGTAAAATCAACCATTTCTAGCCCAATTATACTGCGACTTCCACTCTAACATGCAATTCATTAGCACCTCATCAATTGATCTGCAGAGGTCAGGCACAGAAGTTATTGCCGAAAGTCAAAAAGGACGCCCGTCTGTTTTGGTTTATAACTTTTAAAGTGATGGTCAACTCGAGCCAAAATTTGCACTAAAAAAATGGTAAAATTAACTTTAGGAAACAAAATAAAATGCAAACGGACAAGCACTATGTTTAAAGTTAAAATGGCAATGTACGGACTCTATCACGGTATCACCAATTTGCGAGAGGTAGAACTGGATTTGCCGGAAGGAGCCGGTATGGCGGAGGTGGTAGCGCAAATGCGCCTGAAAATTCCGGCCCTGGAAGGACCGGTAATACGTCAGGGCGAAAACCGGCTGGTAGAACTATATAAGTTCAATATTAACGGACAATTTTATTTTGATGGGATGGATTTCAAACTGGCTCCCGGCGACCGCATAGCACTTCTGGTACCGGCTACTGGAGGTTAAAAGGTTATCCCGGAGCCTGAAACTGGTTGTCCAGTCAGGCCGGTTTTGAGTTATTGTCTGGTTTTAACCCTTGAATAGATTCCGTAAAACCACTTCCCATTTCTTTTTGGGCCGCAGTCAAAAGGATTTGCAAAGACGTTTGTAATTGCTCCTGCTGTTCATCCGTCAACATGCTGAATATACTTTTAATAAAATCCAGTTGGATAACCTGGCGACCAACCTTCCGTCCTTTTTCAGTAATATCTACTCTAACTATATTTTTCTTCTTTTCATCGCGGGTTTTGGTAACCAGGCCTTTTTCAACCATCCTCGATATAAGCTCGGAAACCGAATGGCGTTCCAAAAACAGAATGCGAGCCAGTATGGCGGGTGTGGCCTGGCCTTTATAAATCCAGATAGTACAAAGCGCTAAAGCCTGATTAGGATGCAAATAACTGCCCATTCTTTTTTGCCGGCTGCGGAAGATGGCCGAGCGGGTTTGGGAAAGCAGAAGCCACAAATTATACTGCCGGTCATCCGGAAAAGAATCCCCTTTAAATGATTCAGGCATATGTTTTTCCAAATTCAACTCTTCCTGCTTAAAACAATATTCACGGGAATCAGATTGCTTGATCCATTTAAGAAGAGAAAATAGATTGATACTCTCATTGAGCTTTCATATCAGGGCAATAGTAAATACTTAATCTAAGGTTTCTCGTCTAGACCAAGATTTTAAAAAATCAAGACATTGCGCAGTGCGTCGCCCTTCATGGAATCATCCATAGCCTGATTAATCTGGGCGAATGGATAGCGCCTGGATACCAACTCATCCAGCTTTAAACGTCCGTGTTGATAGAGATCAATTAAACGGGGGATATCCAGACGCGGCCGTGTGGCGCCCATAGCGCTGCCGCTCATAATTTTGCCGCCAACAAATTCCGTGGCGTCGAATGTGCTCATCCACTCGCGTCCGGCGTGGCCAATAACCACAGTCATTCCATTGCGGGATGACATGTTAAAAGCCTGCCTCAATATTTCTATTCCGGCTACAGCCACGATTATAACATCAGCTCCCCGTCCGTCAGTAATTTCTTTCACTTTTTGAACGGCATCTTTTTCGGTGCGGCTGTTTACGGTGTGAGTAGCTCCAAATTTCCTGGCCATTTCCAGTTTGCCTTCCATCACATCCACTGCTATTACCGGGTGTGCTCCGGAAAAGCGGGCTCCCTGAACCGCATTTAACCCCACACCGCCGGCCCCTACCACTGCTACACTGTCAAACGGCTTAACTTTAGCCCGATTGACAATGGCTCCGAATCCGGATATCACTCCGCAGGCCAACAGACAGGCCCGGTCTAAAGGCATATTTTGAGGAATCTTGACAACATGGTTTTCTGAACAGGTGGTGTATTCCACGAAGCCGGCGATGTCTCCGGCAAATTGCCATAAACGCTGGCCTTTATTATTGGTGTAACGTCCCGGGGCTGCCAGCTTCAGGGGAAAGTTAGGGCAGTTATATCCCTGTCCGATCAGGCAGTAATAACAATGGCCACAGCCGTGCTGCGGGATTGATACGATAACTGGGTCGCCCGGCTTAACATACGTGACGCCTTCTCCAATTTCAGCGATATAACCGGCAATTTCATGTCCTCCCACCGCCGGAAGCGGAATAAGTGAGTGCTCACCCTGCGCCGAGTGGATATCGCTATGACAGATGGCGCAAGCCGCAACCTTGACCATTACCTCACCTCGGGCAGGTTTATCCAGTTCCATTTCCTGTATTTCCCAGGGTTTACCGAATTCAACACAGACTGCGCCTTTCAAGAAGTCCTCCTTGCTTTTTACCGTTTCTCTATCAAAAAGTCTTGATTTTTACCTGAACATGAACTCATTTTACTTCATTTCGGACTTCCCCGAAATAACCAGGGCAGGGTTTACATATGAGTCTTGATTCCTTCGGGTGTTTGAACACCAACAAAATCACCCGGCATAACCACAAATTCCCCTTTTAGTACTTTTTTAACATCTGCCCAGTGGCCGTCAGGAGCTTCGTTCAAGCGGACACCCTGCTGAATCAGGGTCTGCCTGACAAGTTTGCCGTCCAGTTCGCGAGGCCTAATCTTGTCTTTAATACATAAAACAGCGGCCACAGCAGCTGCTTGCCCGGTGCTCATCGAAGGGGCAATAACCCTTACAGCGGCAATGGCATTGAATTCGGCTGAAACACAGCGCCCGACTACCAGCAGGTTATCAATTTTAAGCGGTACCAGAGAACGGTAAGGGATTTCGCAATAATCAAGTGGATTCACCCTGGCTTCAAAACCACCCAACTGGCCAAAAGGATGCATCTCGCCGGAACACTGGGCCGGGCGGCACACTGCCGGAGCTTCAGGTGCTGCAATATGAATGTGGCGCATAAAACCTAATGTGCGGCTGGTGGGGTGATGGGTATCCAGAAACTCTGGGAATTTGGCAATTCCATCTTCAAATTTCCTGGCGAAAACCACATCTTCATCGGTCAGAGTATATTCACCCACTATCCGTCTCGAATCGCGTACCCCGTGCAAATTGGCAATGCCGGTTAAACGGCTATTTTCAAAACCGGGAACGTATTTCTGGAAGAATTTTTCCATCCAGCCGATTTGCTGATGCTGTTCTATTATCTGGCGCGTTAAGTCTTCAACATCCAGATTACGAGTGAAAAAGCTGTGCGTGGTCATCACACAAATATCGGCATTTTCCTGGGTAGTTGAGGGTACCGGATATATCAAAGCGGTAGGGAAAATGAAATAGGGCAGGTCGCCGTTTTTAACGGCTTTCTCCTGCAGTTCAGAGAATAATGACATGGTTGAACCAACTCCTCTGACGGTTTTGATGCGGGATAACCATTCTTTTCCGGCTTCCGAATATCTTCTGAGGTTTACACAAGCCATTCGAAAAGCCAGGGTAGTAGACATATTCAAACCGGCAAATTGAGGGCTTCCAACTTCACAGGGCACACCGGCATAAGCGGCTACATCGGCATCTCCGGTGGCATCAATCACCATTTGGGCGGATAGCAAAAGGCGCCCTGACTTGCTATGGCAGATAACCGCCTTGAGGGTGTTATCCTGAACCTGTGTATCAGTGGCATAAGTTCCGTAAAGAATTTTTACTCCGGCTTCAACTAACATGCTTTCCAGGATTATTTTACCCTTTTCAGGATCGATAGCGGGCAGGTGAGGGCGGTCAATCAAACTCCCCCCGGCATCCATCTTCTGCATCCATTCCTTGCAGTTGCCTTCCACCATTCCGGCCACACCGGTAACATAACCGTTGGTGGCCAGACCTCCCAAAGAAGTTTGGCTCTCCAGCAGTATTGTACGGGCGCCGCCCCGGGCGGCTGACAACGCAGCCGATACTCCGGCTACTCCCCCTCCTACCACCAGAATATCAGTATCAAAATTCCTGCTATTATACATGCTGGCCTCCTCCTTTACGAATTATCTGATGATTAGAGGTCGTAATACGACTACTAAATACTTAGAAAATGTTAACATTTTCGCAGCGTATATGTCAATCATTTCGGATAAACTGAAAAACAAGATAATTAAGTGATTTTTACTTATTGGCCGTTGAAAAGTCGGAAATAACACTTTAAGCCAGTGTAATTAGTATTTTACTAAATAATGTAATAAATATGGTTGTTTATTCCTATATAAATGCCTTTTCTTTTACGTTGTGATAAGCAAAATTAGTTACTACAATATCTCATCAGAGTGTGTGTAATAACCTTGTCCACACGATTGGTGATATTGTTATGCGCGGGAGCAATAGTGCAAAAGAAAGTCCCTGGTAAAATGGGATTCTATACGAAAAATATGGCCAGCCAGCCGGAATTTAAAACACTCACCTGGTTGGCTGCACTGCCGCTTCCGGCCATTATACTGGATGGAAATAACGTTATTCTGGATGTAAACCGGGCATTTACCCGGTTAACCGGCTTCTCCAAAAAGGAAGTTACCGGGCAAACTCCCCCCTATCCATTTTTTCCGCTTGAAAAGCAGAGGCAATTCCAATCAGACTTGCTGCGCCGGACTTTAAGAGGCAAACGGTTTTTATGCAAAAAAAACGGGACTCTTTTTTGGGCTGAAGTTAACCTGAAGCCGCTGGGACGGGAAGTGGATAGCTCTTTCCGCCTTGTGACATTCCAGGATGTAACTAAATTGAGAGACGCTCATAATAAAAGTCGTGGGGTGGGCGTACAGAATCAACAACTTCTGGATGCTATCCCCGTTCCGATCTCGATTAACAGCACAGACGGGACTGTTATTAAACAGGTGAACCGAAGTTTTCTGGATAATGGCGGGTTTAGCAGAAAAGAAATAGTCGGATGCCGCACGTCTGATTTACCCTGGAACAATCAACGACAAGGCCATGAGGTACCGGCATTTCTGCCGGTTGCGGGTAAACCAAACGAGTTCGAAATTCACTTAAAAACCAAAAGCGGTGAACCTCGGGTTTCACTGCTTAAATCCAGCCGGGCCAGAATTGGCGAAGAGGAATTTACAGTAGCGGCCAGTGTGGATATAACTGACCGCAAGCAGGCTGAAGAAGCTCTCCGTGTCAGTGAACAACGCTATCTGGACACCTTTGAGAATATTCTGGAGGGCTGCCATATTCTGGATTTCAACTGGCGCTTTGTATTTATAAACCCGGCGGCTGCCCGTCAAGCCCGCAAATCGATTCAGCTAACTCTGGGAAAAACGGCCATGGAAGTATTTCCCGGTATTGAAAACACCCCAGCCTTCAGTGCGATGCTTGAATGCATGGAAAAGCGCGTATCCCGGCAGGTGGAAAACTTTTTAACATATGAGGATGGTACCTCATGCTGGTTCGAATTGAGTATCCACCCTGTGAAAGAAGGGATATTTATCTTGAGTGTAGATATGAACAAACGTAAACTGGCTGAACTGAATGCCCGCCGTTTGATGCTTCAGCAGCAGTCTATTCTTGACAACATCCCGGATATGGCCTGGTTGAAAGACCGCGATTTGAGGTTTACGGCGGTCAACAAAGCCTTGTTGGATTACGGCACCATGACCGCTGAACAATTGATAGGTAAAACTGATAAAGATATTTTCCCCGAGCTATTCTCTGCAAAATTTCATAAAGATGACGAATACGTTATTCAGCAGGTGAAAAGCGTCACGGTTGAAGAACAACTACCTGACCGGGAAGGTGGATATATCTGGTTTGAAACCTCAAAAACACCCCTTTTGGAT
>DATIKD010000212.1:0-6750 GCA_035477965.1 Dehalococcoidales bacterium
TTCTTCAGGATAAAGCACGATAGGCGGTTTTTTGTTTTCCGGGTTGGGCATAAGCACATCGGTCGGGCATATTTCGACACAGGAATTGCAGCCGGTGCAAATGGACGGATTAAACTTCATGCCTTTATTGGGAGTGGGCGGATTAGGCACCATGTAAACTTTTTCACTCATAGTAATACCTCCTGTGTAAGATCCAAATACTTTTTTATTCCGGTATAATTCAGCCTGCCTCCAGGACTATTTATGCTTATTATAGTTTTCATCGTAATCTCCGGCATAGGGAGCTCGCAAATGGTAATCCAGAGGCATTTCTCTGACCTTGATGCCTTCTTTTTCCTTATGCACCGGCAGCAGTTTTTCCCATTCCGGAGGATCCATTTGGGGATAGTCCAGACGGTGAAAATCGAGATATACGCTGCTGCATTTACGGGCCAGTGAGGACTGCAGCAAACACTCTCCCATATCCAGCAAAGAGAAGCACTCCGCCAGGCGGCCCAGTTCATGCGGGTTGGCGGCATAGGCTTCATTGGCTTCATTTTCTTTCAGTTCGTGTAAAAGGCGCAGTCCCATCTTCAAGGTATATTCATTTTTGTACTGGCCGCAATAATCTCCCATCACGCGGGCGATGGCGGCATTCAATTCTTTCCAGCCCACACTTTCAGGGCTGGCTTTAAGCGGGCGCATGACCCGCTCCTTTTCCCTGGCCACCTGCCGGTTGTCCAGTTGGCTATCTTTGGCGGAGAGGGCAAAGTCTGCCGCTTTACGCCCGGCGAATCGACCGGTAGTATGGGCTTCACCATGACAGCCGGACCCGAATATGGGAGAGCCGCCGGCGGCATAAAGGCCTTCCAGGGAAGTGCGCAGGTCCCAGTCCACCAGGTATCCACCCCCCGCCGCACCGCGCAGGTGAGGGCTGGGAGTACCTCCCCAGAAGTTTGAGTTTTGATAGGCATAGGGGGGCATTACCGGCGCCTGCAGCATGTCCTTATCCGGATCAAAACCAGCCCGGGTATAATTCTGATAGATGGGGACCCGGGTCTTGCCTTCGTTCCCTACCATCATGCCAAATATGACACGCCTTTCAGATTCAGGCAGTAAGGTCAAATCGGCATAAAGGGGCAAAACGTATTCGCCTTTAAGTATGCGGTCCGGTAAATCCCGCGGCAGGTCATTGGTCATAAACTCTTTCAAATAGGAATAAATCCCAATACCAAGGCCCAGTTGAAATTTTTGACCTTCACCCGGCCGAAAGCGCTCCGGGACAGATTTAAGTTCGTTTTTATTAGTATCATACCAAGGCAATTCTTTGCCGTTGGCATCCACAATGGGAGTACCGTGATAAGTGTTGCTGGTACCGCCCATTGAATAGGGAGTATAGCCCAGACCACTCAAACGGTTATTGCCGGTCTGTTCCATGAGTACCATTTCCGCTCCGGCATTCCAGCCCACAGCCTGACCGGCGCCGGCATTGTTCATATCACTCATAGCAGCCTGCGCAGTCAGTTCAGGGGCAAACAAAAAGAGCCGGCCCATCCCACCGGTGGCAATCACTGTGGCTCGCGATTTGACTGCGTAAAATTCGCCTGTGCGGCTGTTCAAGCCGGTAGCCCCGATGACCCGGGTCCCCTGCCGTCCATTTTCGGTTAATAAGCTGGTTACGGTTGTGCGGTTAAGAATGGTGATTCCCAGTTTTTTCATCTGGTTATAAAGGACCGGTTTAATGTTATAACCCCAAACTCGTAGGATGTGACGATTGTCATAATCGTAGGCAAACATCAGCCGCGTGGTTTCGTCCCGGAAATCCGCTCCTTTAAACTCATCATTCACATCTCTGATCTGGACCCCCCAGTCTTCCAGTTCCCTCAGAGTGTCCCAGCCTTCCTGGCAGATGATATAGCGGGCAATTCCGCTGGTATAGCCGTGAGTGCTGTTGTAACAGGCCAGGGTATAATCCAGAGGTGTGACTTTAGAACAGGGGTTGGTCACCGCACCATGCCAGTGGTCCACCCCGGCCCCTCCGGACCCGCTGCGTTTGGCATGCCCTCTTTCCATTAAAATAACTTTGGCTCCTCTGGAAGCTGCACTGATAGCCGCCCGGCAGCCGGCAACACCTCCTCCCACCACCAGAACGTCACAGGCCAATTCAGTTTGCTGGCCGTATTTGATCGGATAAGGCCATTCCGGCACAGGCGCATCCCGGCGAATAAAATTTTGCCAGACCGTCATACTTCATTCCTCCTTGAGCAAGTTTATTTAAGACTTTAGTTTTGCGGTTGAATCTTCCTGTAAACGGGGTTCGTTTTCTTTGCCTTAATTGTAACCCCCTGTTTCACAATTGCGCAAGTCATAATCGATAAGTGGTAGTCGGTTTACTCCGGCTGTTTTTAACCAATTTGGCTTATTCAGGGGGACTGGAGTTTTACTCAGGGTTTAACCAAGAACCGCCTGCCGGTCCCCTCTATAATTTTCAGACTGACTAAAGGCTTTTAGCTTTGGGAAGAGTGATTATCAGCAGAAGGGCCGCCGCGTTCAACAGAGTGAACAGCCACCAGGCATAGCTGTAGCTTTGAAAGGTATCAAAAATCCAGCCGGCCAGCAATGGTCCCACTATCACCCCCAGAGAGAGGAATCCCATTAAAAACCCGAAGACTGTGCCGAAGCGGCTGCGGCCGAAATATTCTCTCAGCAAAACGGCCCTGAGCGTGTTGGCACTGCCGTAGCTTATGCCAAAAAGACCCACCGCAACCACCATTAGCCAGAGCGTGCCGGCTCCGGAAAAATCAAATAAAAGTGTAGCTGCCGTAATAACTGCAAAAGAAAGTACTGCCAGGCTTTTACGGTCTAACCTGTCACTGGCCCAACCGCTGGCCAGTCTTCCGGCGATACTGACCACCGGTACGGCCGCCGCCAGAAAACCGGCAGTTGAGCGGTCGATTTGAACCGAGCTTAGAAAAGGCATAATGTGGGCCAGGACCGAACCTACCACCATATATTGCAGGGTAAAACCCAGGGTTAAATGCCAAAAAGCCCGGCTGGTTAGAGCCTCTCGGGTGGTGTAGTCCCGCCCGGTAGACAAAGCCGGAATACTTTGTGCATTATTTGCGCCAGCCGCTTTTTCTTCTGGAGCCTTTTCACCGTCCGGTCTTAACCCGTATTGTTCCGGCCGGTGCCGCACCACCAGAGAAAGCGGCAGACAAATTACCAGCGCTCCGATTCCCAGAATAAACAGGGTTTCACGCCATCCGGCCGTATTTATCAACTGGATAATGACCGGAATAAGCAATCCACCAAAACCGAAACCGGCTGCCAGGATACCGGTAGCCATCCCCAATCGCTTTTTAAACCAGTTGGCGGCGGAAGGGGCCACTACGGCCGGACTGCACAGGCTGGTTCCAAATGCCAGGATGATCGCTCCGGTATAAAAACCTACCAGTGACTGCATTTTACTTAAGATAATCAGGCTGATGCCAACCAGTATCGACCCACTGAACAAAAGCCAGCGCGGGCCTCGGCGGTCCACCCAGTAACCCAGTAACGGTGCAATCAGGCCGGTTTCAGCCCCGCGTAAAGAGACCGCCACCGATACCTGGGCATAACTCCAGCCGAACGTGGTAATAAAAGGTTCAAAAAAAGCAGTGAATCCGAAGACGACAATTCCGGCAACGTAAAGAGAAGAAAAAAAACAGGCGGCTATGATGTACCAGCCGTAGTAGATATCTTTCAAAATTGTGCGCTCCGCGGTCAGGGATGGTTGTATTAATCCTAGAACAAAGCGTGGACTAAAGCAAACTCATTGCTTTTTCCGCTAACGCCCTGAAACGTTTTCGTCTTGTTGCAGGCATTGTATCTGGCCTATACTCATCCGGAGGCGGGGTGTAACCCTTTTTTCAACATCGAATAATCCTTTTTCAACCAGATCGGCATATATAACGAAGGTGTCATTCGTTCTGTGAGTTTATTGCAAAGCAGTGAAATCACTCCTGTAACGGAGCTTACCGGACAGTCATCAATGGGTATTTATGGTTTGCCGGACTAAAGCTTCTGATTATAAGTCTGGATCAATTTTTCGCCTTCAGCCAGCAGAATCCTGGCTCTTTCGGGCGAATATTTAGATTCCAGAAAAGCCTGCAGGGCGTCACGGGGAGAAATTCCTTCCAGGCTGCCTCTGCCCAGCCTGAGGCGTACCTCTCTCTGAATATTACGGCTGATAGTCAAATGATAGGCGCCCTCAGCCAGACGGTAGATTTCAACGTCCCGCAAGCGATTGGAAAGGGCTTCCGGCAGGCTGATCTCAATCCGTACTACCGCATCTTCAATCCTGGCCAGATTGGGTTCGATTGTGCGCAGAATGGAGGCAGTCGGGTCCAGGTCATCCGGACTTACTTCAATTTTCAGGGTGAAGAAGCGGCGGGCATTGACCGGGTGAAAGGCATAGGCTGTGGTTTTCCCGGCGTCCGGCCCGCTCTGGTTAATTTCCACTACATAGAAGCCTTTTTCATCGTTTTCATCGCCGAAATCCACTCTTTCCAGGCTGCCGGAGTAGACTACCGGAGGATATTCGTTGAGCACCTGGGCTTTGTGAATATGGCCCAGTGCCACATAATCAAAAGCCGGATTGGCTACGTTTCCCGGGAGCAGCATATGTTCCTGACCGATTGACATCCCTTTTTCAGTCCCTAATCTGGCGTTCATCACCCAGACATGGGCTGCCAGAATTGAAGGCACGGCCGGATTTATCTGGGAGGCATGACTGGCAATTACATCCGTCAAAATTTGCTGCAGCCGCTCATTAATCTGGTTAAAATCAAGCCCCTGAGTATCCTCCCGGCTGAGCAAGGCGCTGCGCCGCACCCAGGGTAAAGCTGCAACTTGAATAATTCCGGATGCAGTGGGGACCCTGAACAAACCGGGTTTGGAAGCCACGTAAACATTGGCTATCGAAAGTGTCTCAAAAATTTCCAATGCGGTCGCTCTCCCCACCGCATTGGGCAGGTCATGATTACCTATCAGTAAAAACAAAGGTATACCGCTTTGTGACAGGCGGCGAATGCGTTTGGCAAATTCCCTTTGCTGGGTTTGTGAGGGTTCGCGGGTCTTGTAAGCATCTCCGCAGAAAAGCACCATGTCCACTTTTTCATGGATGGCGTAATCCACCATTTCATCCAGAGCACTGAGGAAATCTTCCAATCGGGAAGAAAGGCCGTTTACCGGATTGATATGGCCGTAATTTTCAACCCCCAGGTGGAGGTCTGCAAAATGCACAATCTTCATCAATTTCCATACTAACAAACCCCGCTGAACCGGTCAAAAGTATCCCGCCATTTGACCTCTCAAGGCTGACAGTTATACATAATATTACTTTTACGCATCAGGTACTCTACCTGCAGGCAGAGTACCTGATGCGTACAGATCCCTTTATGTTAAACAGGGGGTTAGCTATTCGGTTTTTGCTCCGGATTTCCAGATGACATTGCCCTGCGAAAGCGGTTCACCAGTCAATTTGGCTGCCAGTGTGGCTTTCAGGTCGGCTACCGGTATACGGATTTGCTGCATACTGTCCCGCTCACGCACGGTGACCTGATGGTCTTCCAGTGATTGAAAATCAATGGTGATGCAGAACGGCGTGCCGATTTCATCCTGGCGGCGGTAGCGGCGGCCGATGCTCTGGGTATCATCATAATGTACCACCCAGTCCTTACGGAGATTATTGAAGACTTCGCGAGCGTAACCGGCCAGGGGTTCTTTTTTGCTTAAAGGCAGTACTGCAGCTTTAACCGGCGCTATGCGCGGATTGAAGCGCAGGATAACTCGTTCTTCACCGTCCGCAATATCTTCGTCATAGGCATCACACATCAAAGCCAGGACCAGTCTATCCACCCCGGCGGAGGGTTCCACCACATAAGGTAAATACTGTTCCCTGGCCTCCTCATCCACATATTTGAGGTTTTTACCGCTGGTAATAGCATGCTGGTTCATATCATAGTCACCCCGGCTGGCAACGCCTTCCAGCTCACCCCAACCCATGGGGAAATAAAACTCGATATCCGCACAGGCTAAAGCATAGTGCGCCAGTTCTTCTTTTTTCTTGTGATGAAGTTGCAGATGTTCTTTCTTAAGACCAATTTTCTGGTACCATTCAAAACGTTCGTTGAGCCAATATTCGTACCATTTTTCCTGGGTGCCGGGCTTGACGAAATACTCAATTTCCATTTGCTCAAATTCGCGGTCACGGAAAATAAAGTTGCCGGTGGTAATTTCATTGCGGAAGGATTTACCCATCTGAGCAATGCCGAAGGGTAATTTCTTACGAGTGCTGGACACTACATTAGGAAAGTTTACAAACATCCCCTGAGCGGTTTCGGGACGCAAATAAACTACAGCCGAAGAATCCTCAACCGGGCCCATGAAGGTCTTAAACATGGTATTGAACTGGCGGGGTTCAGATAATTCGCCGCCGCAGGCCGGACAAATTTTACCTTCAACATCGTCGCCTTTAAACCGTTTCTGGCAGGCCTTGTATTCCACCAGCGGGTCAGTGAAGTTTTTGAGATGTCCACTGGCTGTCCATACCTGGGTATGCATCAGGATGCTGGTGTCTATGCCCACCATATCATCCCGTGTCTGCACCATATCTTTCCACCAGGCTTCTTTGACGTTACGCTTCAGTTCAACCCCCAGCGGGCCAAAGTCCCAGCAACTGGCCAGTGTGCCGTAAATTTCACTGCTTTGAAAAACAAATCCCCGCCGCCG
>DATIKD010000213.1:0-7063 GCA_035477965.1 Dehalococcoidales bacterium
GAAAGCGGATCAGCCACTAAGACTTTCATTGGTTTATCCTCCCCTTTTTTCTTCGGACATTATATCAATCCAACCCTTTTAAGGTACGGGTTAAGGTTTTTGCCAGACTGCCTGACAGGTTTCAATTTAACCCGGAGCTGGCCAAAACAACCGGGTACCGGTTTATTTTTTGTACCCCATTTTACCCATTACCACTTTCAGGGCTTCCATGCACTCCTTGATTTCAGTTTCACTGACCCAACCCAGATGTCCGATGCGGAAAATCTTGCCGTCAAGGGCGCCCTGGCCGCCGGTGATGGTGATTTTGAATTCTTCCCGCATGTTTTTGCTCAGGGCTTTATACTCAATTCCAGCCGGGAGGTAGACCGAGGAAACGGTATTGGAGGCATATTTTTCATCCGCAGCGACCAGTTTCAGGCCGAAAGCCTTGGCTTCATCACGGCAGATTTTGGCAATTCTGGCGTGGCGGGCAAAAACGTTCTGCAAGCCTTCTTTGAGTATCATTTCAAGGCTGACTGTGAGACCGTAAATGACATTGACTGCCGGAGTCCAGGGATTCTCTTCTTTGGCCAGAAATTGTTTGGCTTTGCCCAGGTCCCAGTAAAAGCGGGGCATTTTGGCTTTGGCAAAATAGTCCCAGCCTTTCTGATTGACACTGATGAAGGCCAGACCGGGAGGAACCATCCAGCCTTTCTGAGAACCACCGATAGCCACATCAATATTCCAGGCATCCACGGGGCAATCGATTGAACTGAGGCCGCTGATGCCGTCCATAATGAGCAATTTATCAAATTCATGGACCACTTTAGAGATGTTTTGCATATCATTGGTGACGCCGGTGGAAGTCTCATTCTGAGTTACCAGAACGGCTTTGATGTCCGGATTGGCTTTGAGGGCTTTACGAATTTCTTCGGGGTCGGCGGCCTTGCCCATTTCAAAGCTTAATTTGATGATGTTGGCGCCGAAAGCCTGCGCAATAGCGGTAAAACGGTCGCCAAAGACACCGATAGAAACAGACAGGATTTTGTCACCGGGAGAGAGGAAGTTGACAATTCCGGCTTCCAGTCCGCCGGTACCTGAACCGGTTAGCGTCAGGAGGTCGTTTTTGGTCTGGTAAATGGTTTTCAGATTATTAGTCACGGCGGTCATCATAGCATGGAATTCGGCTCCACGGTGGTTAATCATCTGTTTGTTCATGATTGCCAGTACCTCTGGCGGGAGTGGGGTAGGACCGGGAATTCTCAATTGGGGCATTGGTTTTCTCCTTATTCTAATTTTTATTTACACATTGCAGGATTTTATCTCAAAGCTTGAGAACTTAAATATCCGGATTCAAATTGCGTAATACTTCACGGGCCTCTTTGATGTCTTTATAAATCTGTTTTACCAGTTCATCCGGGCCGGCGAATTTGATTTCGTGGCGTAGTTTATGAATAAAGTTGATTTTAACTTCTTGCTCGTACAGGTTGTCACGGAAATCCAGCAGGTAGGCTTCCACCGTGCGCTCTTGATTTCCGAAGGTGGGATTTACACCGATGTTAGTCACCGAGTGATAGGTTTTATCTCGAGTCTGGGCGAAGGTAGCATAAACACCATCCGGCGGCATAGCCTTGCCCGGCAGAATTGAAAGGTTGACAGTAGGAAAACCCAGGCCGGAGCCGCGGCCGTAGCCTTTGATGACCTTGCCGCGCAGGCTGAAGGGGCGGCCCATCAGCCGCCGTACTTTCTCCATATTGCCGTCAGCCATGGCCTGGCGGATGACGGTGGAACTGATTATTTCGCCGTTCATTTTAACCGGCGGAATAACAGTCACGCTGAAACCCAGTTCACGCCCCATCTTGCGCAGAGCCGGGATATTGCCTTCTGCGCCTCGTCCCAGGGCAAAGTCCGGGCCGATCACCAGACCTTTCATACGTAATTTGGAGCGTAAAAGATCCACGAATTGACGGGAGCTAAGGCGAGATAATTCAGGGGTAAAAGTTAAGACAATAACACCGTTAAGGCCTTCTTTTTGCAAAAGGGCAGCTTTTTCTACGGCATCAGTTAACAAGGGGGGTTGCGAAACGGGATTTAGAATTTCCTGAGGGTGAGTATTGAATGTGAGGGCAACCGTACACAGGCTTTGCTGTCCGGCAAGTTCTTTTAGTTTATAAATTAAGTACCTGTGTCCCAGATGTACTCCATCAAAAACTCCGATAGTAACCAGACTATCGCAATTTGGTGCGAATACACCCAGCTCATGCTCAATCAGCACTTCAACTCTCCGAGCTGGCAAAGCCAGGGTAACCCTCAAATGAACACGTTCGACGCGAGTGTTTTAAGTAATGACTTTATACTAGCACAGCTTTTCAGGTGGGTCAAATTGTCAACGTATACGATAAAAAAAGCCGTCAGCACCTGGAGGTGGGCAACTTAAAAACGTTTTTAAAGAAAAATAGTGCCGTGCAGGCTCGTACTCTGCACGGCACTATTTTAGATCAGGCGCAATCCCGGCAGGCCAGATAGATATTATTGAAAAGTTTCTCAATCTGGTGGGTGGGGGTGGAAGCAAAGGCAATGCGGAATAATCTCTGTTCGGTATAACAAATCACACCGGTGCTGTATTTGTTCAGCAGTGTTTCCCAGACCTTTTCGGCGTTATTCTTTTTTAGCTGGATGCACATGAAATAACCCGAATTAAAGGGTAGTGCGTTAAAATATTGGGTGAATTCAGGGTGATTCTGAATAACCTTTTTTACGATCAGATATCGTTCTAAAATCTTGCTCCGGTTGCGTTCTTTTTCTGCCTGGTGAGAGCCGGTTTTAAGAGAATTCAAGAAAAGCGACTGGGAAGGGTGAGAAGAATTGGAGATATTGCCGCGGATGGCGCCGGCAGTTTTTTCCTCCAGAGCTTTATAGAGAGCAGGCTGTCCACCCAGAATGCCAAAGGTAATGAATCCCACGCGAAAACCCCAGGCGTATTCTTCTTTGGTGATACCGTCTACCTTGACTGCCAGCAGGTTTTTGTGTGCCCGGGATAACTCAGCGAAAAGCGATTCGGTCAGAATATCTTCTTCGAAGAACAGGCCAAAATAGGAATCATCCAGGATAACGGCTATCCTGTTGCCGGCTTCAGCCGCCTCAGTCAAAATGCGGACGATGGCTTTCCCGTCCGCTTTAGTGGGAGTGTAGCCTGAGGGATTGTTGGGGAAATTAAGGACGACGATTTTTTTCTCCTGCGGGTTGCCGGTCAAAGTGGCTTTAAATGATTCCGTATCAAAAAGGCCGTTTTTAAAGAGGTTGAAAAACTGTAAATTTGCGCCGTAGGCATTGGTGTAAACCAGGTCATAGTTTTCCCAATAGAGGTCGGAGACTATCACTCTGTCACCGGGGTCAGCCAGCAGGTAGCCGGCAATGCTGAGTCCGTGGGTAACGCCGCAAGTCACAACCGGCAGGCTGGTGAGATTATTGGCCAAAGAAGGATTCTTTTGACGGGTCAGTTCCAGCCACTTGTCGCGCAGGGCTTTCAGGCCATCCGATGGGGCGTAAGGGAAAGCCTCTCGGGTATCCAGCATCAGCCTGTCTGCCAGGCTGGGAAGGACCATGGGCTTCCCGTCATCTTCATAGGCCGTACCGATGGTGGCGTTAATTTCCTTGCCTTTGGCGGCATTCCCCTGGGCCAGGATACCCATTTTGGGAAAATAAATAGCCTTGCCTTTCTGGGAGAGCAGATCGTAAACCGTGGATGATTGAGTTTTGATTTGCTGGTTGAGTTCTACTGCCTGAGGATTTAGAACAGACATACGGCCTCCCTGATTTCAATAATATCTAAATATCACTGCTGTCCAAATTAAGCGCAGAATAATTGACAGCTTTGTTAAAATCTTTCATTCCGGTCGAAAAAGGTTATTCTATGGGGTTGTACTTCCCCTCCGGATGCTTCGGCCTCGCCATTCGAGGCCTCCAGCATGACACTTTGCTTCACACCCTGATATTGAAAAATCAAGGTATTATCATAATAATCAGTCTTAACCCAGGCTCTTTACGGAATATTATTTTGGACAATAGTGTCTAAAAATATTAAGCGAAGGTTTAAGGAGTGTCCTGACTACTTAATTATAACGGTTTATAAACCGATTTTGAATGTTTTATTTTAAAAAAAACCCCGCTCAACTCAATGGGCGGGGTTTTTTCAATCCGTGAAGGTACTAGATCAGTTTCCAGTTTATGGCATGCATGCGGGGGGGAGCATCATCCAGAATCACTGCCTGGGACCGGGCGATTGAATAGGAAATATCCGTGCTGTAAGAGTTTTTGTGGAATAGCTCAGGGTAGTGGGTTAGTTCCCTGGCGGTGATGCCGGCAATAATTTTATTCTTAAAAAATTTCATTTAAAACCTCCATGTTTGTATTTTTAATCAGTAGATATTCCTTACATATATATCGTAACAAGATAATCCGAATAAGTAAATACTCGTATATGCATAATAGTCAGGAATGCCGGGATTCGCGAGAAGCAGTAAAAGCTTGAACAAAATGATTCGAAAAACATATTATAATAAATACGATATCAAAATTTCATGAGGAGGAATCAATGAAAGGCGATCTAAAAGTTATTCAAACCTTAAATTCTCTTTTGGCGGATGAATTGACTGCCATCAATCAGTACATCGTGCATTCTGAAATGTGTGCCAACTGGGGTTATGAAAAGCTGCACAAGACCATTGAAAAACGAGCAATCGATGAAATGAAACACGCCGAAAAACTGATCGGCCGCATCCTTTTCCTGGAGGGGACTCCCATTGTAAGCAAACTGAACGATTTGCACATCGGTGGGGATGTACCCAAAATGTTCGGTGCCGACCATAAGGCTGAAGCCGATGCCATAAAAAGCTACAACGATGCGATAGTAATTTGCGGTGATGCCAGAGATTACGCCACCCGGGATATTCTGGAGGATATTTTAGGGGATGAAGATGCCCACATAGATGGCATTGAAAATGTTCAGGATGAGATCGAACAGATGGGTGTTCCGATCTTCCTGTCAACCCAGCTAAGTTAGAAAAATAAACTCGTTACAACTGAAAACCCCTGCCATTTTTGGCAGGGGTTTTCTTTTAGGAGGAGACCAGGAGTATCAAACTACCAGGTTAAAAAACTTTCCAGTTGGGTGAACGGCGACCTTCTCCCATATCATGAAAGACTGCATAGCTGTTAAGGGTCAGAAAGTAATCCAGTTCCATGTTGTTTTTCCCGTATAATTCGGGATAATGCGAGAGGTCCTTTTTCCCAAAGTGAGGAGCGATGTGGCTTAAGATTTTATTCATTTCAGTACCTCCTTGTCAGAGATTTTAGTTGTTTCTTATCGTTTCAAATACATCGTAGCATGATAGTCGTTAAATGTAAATGCTCGTATATGTATATAGTATTTACAATGTAAAAATATAATACATTCGAGTTTCGGAAAATCGTTCGCCATTTGTTAGATAAGTATACAGTAAGGCATTTAGTGAGAAAATCAGGGTGTTATATCCTGCTTGAAAATGGGCTGGCGGATAGAACCATGCTTTGCAGTCAACAAAAAGCCGCCGCTCAGGATGGCGGCGGCTTTCGAGTTTCAGTGTGGTTTATAATAATTCTTTAACGTTCACATTAGTTGATACCAGGTCTTGTAAAAGGTCGAGGCGTTCATTATCTTCACGGGTAAGGAGGGGCACCATGTCATCCACCTGTTTGGCAGTAGTAAAGGTATCAAATGGCACCAGCAGCATGGGAATGTTCTTTTCAGCGGCCCTGGATATCAGGTTCTGAGTAGGCAGGAAGTTGTTGGTCAGTATAACGCCGGCGGTACTGCTCTCCAGAGCGGCTAATATATAATCGCTGCGGTCTCCGGAAGTGATCGCCAGTTTATTTTCCGATTTCCAGAGGGGATATCGGGTAGCGGCATCACCCCCCATAGCGCCCACCAGGATTTTGTTCACCTTTTTATTCAGTCCGCCCTCGCCGCTGAGGATTCTGGCCTGCAGTTTTTCAGCGATATAGCCCATGGCGACCTGAGTCAATTTGTGTTCGTTAGGAATTACTCCCAGTACCTTGACTCCCATTTCCTGTACATCCCGCAGGTAGTTGGCCTTATAGTCTTCCAGGTTGTTGACTTTATTGATTATCACGCTCAAGTCAACGCCGGTCATGTCAACATACTTTTTAACAAAAACAATGTCGTCGAGGATAGAGCCTTCATCTCCGCTGATTATAAGAATCAATTGTCCGCCCAGGTATTTTACCAACGAGATAGTGTCAAGGCGGACTGAAGTGCCGCAGGTCAGGTCCTTGCCGCCTTCAACTATCAAAAGAGGAGTGGAAGCCAGGTTGCGGGCCATTTCCTGCACTTTGTTTTTAGTGCCGGCTTCATCGTACATAAAACGGAGTCTGGCATGCTCAAAGCCCAGAGTGATATCTTCAGAATTTTGTTCCAGTTCAAAAATACCGGTAATCAGGGCTGAATCATAGTCCCAGAGTCTTTTCTTGCGGTAAAGCAGTCTGTCCCCGAAGGGTTTCAAATAGGCAAACTGGCAGCCCAGCGTTTTACCCAGTCCTGCAATAAAGCTGGTTTTACCGGCATTTTCACGAATTGAACCAACGATTATAGTCTTCATTTTACTGCCTCCTGAGGTTCTGAAAGTATGATTCTGACGTCCACCGCTCTGACACCTTCACCCTGGCTATAAACTACCAGCGGATTTATTTCCATGTCCGTGATATCCGGACAATGTTGCAAAATAGTCCCTACGCGGATAATGGTATCCGCAACTGTTTCAATATCTTTGCGTTTTTCACCGCGCACTCCCAGCAAGAGAGGATATGAACGGATTTGACTTATCATTTTAAGGGTTTCCTGCTGCCCCAGAGGGAATGAGCGGAAGGCGATATCGCGCATCACTTCCACATAAATACCCCCCAATCCAAACATCACCGTGGGACCGAAGGAGTGGTCGCGGCGCGCGCCAACGATGGTTTCCACCTCGCTGCGCACCATCTCGCACACTTCAACACCTTCAATTTTAGCATTGGGGTCATATTCCCT
>DATIKD010000214.1:0-1501 GCA_035477965.1 Dehalococcoidales bacterium
ACAAGCGGCTGGACTGATATCATCCAGGTGGCGGCCGGATGGTACCATACCGTCGGACTGAAGGCGGACGGCAGGGTGGTGGCGGAGGGTTTTAATGGTTTCGGTCAGCTTGGCGTAGGTGGCTGGACTGATATCATCCAGGTGGCGGCCGGATACGGGCATACCGTTGGGCTCAAGGCGGACGGCACGGTGGAGGCGGTGGGTAATAATGATTACGGCCAGTGTAATCTTGTCTCCTGGGCTCTGGGAATTTCCATGCCTGACGGCTCCCAGCGCTGGAATCTCAATTCCAATCTGATCATGGAGAAGAACGGTGCTCAATCCGGGTTTGTGGAGTTTGGCATTGCCGAGGGCCTGGAGCATATCTGGCTGAGCGACCAGGCCGCTCAAACCGATGTTACCTTTCCAGCCGGTGATTATTGGATAATTCATCTGGTTACGGAAGACTGGGAAGGTGCATGCCAGGCCCAAATTGGAGAATCGGATGGCACTACCTTTAATCCTTTCAATGCTGTTCCGGTATTTGGAATCATAAATGGGGATATCATCACTTTTACCATTAACACCGGAGGGACAATCCCTCAAGGCAACTATCTGGCCTTGAAAATATTTACGGCCGATGGCAGCCGCATAATCACGGAAGGTAAATCATTTCTAAAATCGCCTGCTACCGATCCTTGTTACCCTCTGCCTGAGTTATCAACCGGCATACTGCTGGGGCTGGGTCTGGCCGGACTGGGAGCCTATCTGGCGCTGAGGAGAAGAAAAAGCGCACGCGGTTTGGTTTAAAAACAGTCTGAAACAGTCTGACAAATTAGAGAATATGTCGGGACACCCCTACAAGGCCAGGCCTAAAAGGCCTGGCCTTGTACTGTAAGCTTTTGTCACCTCCTTCGATCAGATGCTGGACAGCCTGAAAGCCCTTTTGGTTGTCATCCTGGAAGCCTCGAATGGCGAGGCTGAAGGATCCGGCGGCGGGGAGGCAATCCGTTCCCTTCCTGCGTTCGTGTCAAATTAGCCCCAGTAATCGAGTCCCCGTCCCCTCCAGATCCTTCGCCCCGATGAGTAGTCAAGGAGCATCGGGACTCCAGGATGACAACCTTTTTCGAGGGAATGACAACGTGGGGGCTGGACTCCCTTTCCTGTCATGCCGTAGGCCTCTTGTCGTTGTCATGCAGGAGCGCCTCGAAAGGCGAGGCCGAGACATCCGGCGGCGGGGTACAACCCCTGTTTTCTACAATGAATACCCTTTTACATCCGGAATGGAAGATTTTAACAGAGGCGTCGAACGTTCCGTTAAAATTTTAAATAGCAGTGCCCTTTCATCGTTTATCCTGTTTCGGCACAGGCTGAAAAGGTACCAGCCATCCCATCAGTACTGAAATCCGGATTTCTTCTTCAAAATGGTCTTGCGGATTGTATGCTAAAAGGGCTGATTTCAAGTCCTTTTCAAAATTTTCTGTATTACCGCCCAAAATCTCTTTTGAACAGGAGGAGGTTG
>DATIKD010000215.1:0-1770 GCA_035477965.1 Dehalococcoidales bacterium
CCGATCATGAAGCCCTCTTTCGAAGCCGAGGCCGACTTCTTAAGGTACTCTTCCTTCCTGCGGGCTGTCATGACGTAGGAGAACATGGCCAGCAGAAGGGCTACCGAGCAGGGGGAAAGGGAGGTTACAATTCCGAGGCCAAACATGCCCAGGTAGTTTATCCCCTGGCTGCTGGCTATGCCCTTGAAACCGGAGGCGGAGGCCTCGCCGCGCTCCAGGCCTGAGAGAATGCGGGATAGATTCTCAGCGCTCTGGATGCCGTCAATTTCTCCCTTGCCAAGCTGGTAGACATGATAGAGGCCGGCCACCTTTCCTTCTTTATCAATCAAGAGCAAGGTAGGGTTAGCAAATCCGCCATCCAGAGTGGAGTAGTCGATGTACTTGCCCGTGAGCGGATAGGGCCCAAAGTCCTCAATCCAGGGCCAGGTTACATTGATGTTCCACCAGGCTTTGGCCAGGGTAGGGCCGTCTTTAGAATACGGATTTTTCCGGACGTTCAGGGTTATGATTTTTATGCCTGAATCTTTCGAAGAGAGCAGAGAAAGCTGGCTGGTCTGAGCGTTTAGAGCATGCTCGCACTCCCGGCAGAGAGGATTTTCAATGTTGGTGATATGCAGAAGGATGACCTCGCCCCGATAGTCGCTTAGAGATACATCTTTTCCATTCTGGTCCACTGCCTGAAAATCGGGGGCCATAGCCTCCTGAGATAGGACGGGGGACGGGCACAAGAATAAGATGGAACAAAAGACGACAAAAAATGTGATTGGCCCCGATATCAGGGATTCTTTACATTTTATTGACATGGCAACAATCTCTTATCTGAGGTCCTGCCTTACGGGTTCCAGCTTGCGGAGTTTTCATCATAGTGGCTTAGCGCATCCTCCACATAATTTTGGACCCAGGCATCGCCCGTGACCACATCCGTGCTGTGCCAGACAGGCACAACCTCGCCTTCGGAATCGGGGGCCAGAGTTAACAGAACGGTCAGAGGCACATACATGGTGCCGCCATTGGGGTCATAGACCTGCATAGCTTCCTCGGACCTGGCATCACTGCCATCTGCGCCTATCTCGAAATATGTGATCTGGCCGTTGAATTCATCGGTTATATTCTTCACGGCCTCTGTCTGGGGCGTACAATAACTGCACGACTTGTGGATATAAATCAGCACAGGCTTGGATTTAATGGCATCCAAAACCCAGGATGGATGGTTGACGTCTCCGCCGGCGCCCGAGGACTGGTCAGGATAAGCCGTCCACCAGTCATCATTTCCAGGTCCTGTAGGATACTTTGCACCCATGGCATTGATGCCGGATGCCAGAAGGATGATTGCAATCAAAGATGCTATTTTCTTAATTTTGTCCATTAAACACACTCTCCACGTTGCATGCTATTCTTTTCCACACTCATTCCCAATGCCGATAGCATCGACATTATTAGATATAAGTCTTTCGACTTTATGACCTATCTGGCTATACATTTAAAAAAATATAGGCCCAAATCCTAACGGATCAACTATATTTCAAAGATCAGATGTGTTATCAATTGTTAATTTCGAATCGCTTGCTTTGTAAATATTAATATCAAAAAAGTTTTATTTAATTAAAGACAGATGTCGTACCTGAGCTTAGCAGTATGACGGGAAAATCTATATATCGAAATAACTGGATATGGAAATCTAAAGAGCCCTGCAATTAGGGCGAATCAAGTTGCATGAGAATCAGGTGAATGACCAAAATGATCCCAGTTAAATGCGAAATCTGCAATAGA
>DATIKD010000216.1:0-8434 GCA_035477965.1 Dehalococcoidales bacterium
CCGTTCGAGGCTTCCAGGATGACAACTAAAAGGGGCCTCCGGCATAACAGTTTATTATAATAGGTAGCATTACCGGCTCAGACCAAACTCAAACCAACCTCAGACCAAACGCCGGCTATCCAAAAGCTGTTTTTAACGTTATTATAGACGGACAGCTTTTTAAAAAAGCTGAAAGCTAATGCTGTGAAAAAATAGTTGATTCATCAAACCGGATTTGTGCTATGATTGTAATTGCAATTAACCTGGTCTGGAATTATATGTATATTATCTAAAAGAGGACTAAACCAATGAAAATTAGAAAGATTTTGCCAGTTATATCGATCCTGTTAATATTGTCGATCATGACCATGGCTGTTCCGGCTGTTCCGGTTGCGGCCGTTGGCAGTCTGAGTCTCAGTCAACCCGTGGGAACGGTGGGCTCGACCATATCTATCTCCGGCAGCGGGTTCACCGGCACTATTATTACCAACATAGACTTTAATATATTTACCCCCGTTTTAATTAGTCCGGCGGCCATCGCCGGGGGGGCCTTCAGCACTTTCTTTGTGGTACCCCCTCTGCCCGGAGGTGTTTACACAATCACGGTCAGATCAGATGTCCCGGCGGATACAGCGAATATAAATTTTATTATCATGCCGGAAATTTCAATCAATAAGTCCTCCGGAGAAGTCAATACACAGGTGTTGTTCAATGGCTCCGGCTTCCCCGGCAGCGGAGTTGCCTTACTCTTTTTCAATGATGTCCAGGTTGCTTCAGTTCCAACAACTCACCAGGGGATTTTCAACAACCTGGTCTTTAATATTCCGGAAACCAGGGCCGGAGCCCATACCTTCCGGGGCTTTGACGGAATCAGATTTACTTCGCCGGTAAATTTCAGCATTTCACCCACCATCAACATCGACCAGGCTGCCGCCGTCTCGGGAGGCCAGATCAGCCTTTCGGGCCGGGGTTTTGCGGCCTCGTCACCCATGACGTTCTTGTTTAATAACTTACCTGTGGCCGCCAGCGTAATGACCAACCCGGCCGGCTCCTTTTCTGCCACTCTGACAATTCCGGCGGTCTCCGGCGGGGAACATATTCTACGCATAACCGATGGGGCCGGCAACTTTAAAACTGCCACTATCACTACCAGCAGCACCTTTAGTCTCAGTTCCACCAGCGGTCCGGTCGGCAGCCAGGTTACTTTGACCGGCGCGGGCTTTGCACCCCAGCGTGCGCTCAACGTATCCTGGGGCGGCCAGGCACTGCCCGGAAATCAAGTCATTAGCACCGATACCGCAGGTAATTTCAGGGCTGTGGTCAGCGTGCCCGTAATGGCTTCCGGAACTTATACTGTGCATGTTACTGACGGACTCAGTTCCGGCAGCGCCAAATTTACCTCCTCCGGCGTTTCCAGGATGGAAAGCAGTGCCAGCGGTAAGGTAGGGTCCAATATTGTGATTTCAGTCCAGGGTTATAGAGCCAATGAGGCCATAAGCATCCTCTTCGGTAACTCTGTTTTGGGGTCTGCCACTACCGATGCCGCCGGTTCTTTCAGAGCAAGTCTTGCCATTCCGCCGGCAGCAGCCGGCAGTCATGAAATCAGCGGTACTGACGGAATTAATCAGTTTAGCTATAGAGTAACGGTAGTTCCTGAAACTTTTCAGCCCAGCTTGCTGGCGGGCTTTATCGGCGCGGAAACTACTATTTCAGGCACGGGATTTGCAGCCGGAACCACATTATCTGCCTTGTTTAACAACGTGCCGATTTCCACTACCGTGACGGATAACAAAGGCAATTTTTCTCTGAAGATAAAGATACCCGCCGCCAAAAGCGGCAACCATACCCTTGCCGTCACGGACGGAGTAATAATCAATAATTATACCTTTACCATTCAATCTTCTGCGCCTGAGACTCCGGATTTGAACTCTCCGCCCAAAGAGTCGCGGCCGGTACAGCCCGTAACTTTCCATTGGGGTCAGGTGACCTCCCAGAACGGTCCGGTTCTCTATCAGTTCCAACTCGCCCGCGACATTAATTTTTTGGCTGTTCTGATAGAAAGAAAGGATTTATCCGGGACTTTTATAACCCTAACCGCTCAGGAAGAACTTGATCCGGTTGATGCCAAAAATCCCTATTACTGGAGGATACGGGCCATTGATGCGGCGGGAGATTCCAGTGAATGGTCAACCGCTTCAGCCTTTTTTGTGGGAGCTTTGGAGCCTGTCAGCGTAGTACCCACCTGGCTTTATTACGTTGTGATAGGGTTGGGCGGCTTACTGCTGTTTTGTATCGGTTTCCTGCTGGGGAGAAAAGCACGTCCCTTCGGCATATACCGTTAACTGTTAAAAAGAAAGGGAGGGCAACTTCCCTTTCTTTTTTAGGGGATATTCCGTAAAAACGCAGGCGTTTGGTCGTTTTAATGAATTGAAGACCGGGTTTTGCGGCAAGATGGCGGCTTGAAGGCCTTATCGGACGGGGAATATTGACGTACTCGATATTGCCGTTTTTTGCATTTCGCGCTAAACTTAAAAGTCAGAGTAATAATGATATAATTAGCCTAAATTTGACACCGCCAGAGGCGGAACAAGGAGTATTGCCCCCCGTGAATATCGAAGAAGTAACCAGGAATACCAAAATCTTGATTGACAATACCCCCATGGCGGTTGAAACCGTAGAGTTCGTCAAACCCGGAAAGGGCCGCGCCATCTACAAGTTCCGATTGCGCAATTTATTTAGCGGCAATGTGCTGGATATTACCTATCATTCCGGCGATAAAGTGGAAGAGACCACTGTCACCGTGCATGAAATGCAATACTTATATAAGGAAGGCGATAACTATATTTTCATGGATAACTCCTCCTTTGAGCAAATGCCCATGACTGAAGCCCAAACAGGCGTAAAAGCCGGTTATTTAAAAGAAGGTACGCCGGTGGTAGTTATGATGTGGGAGGACCGTCCCATTGATCTGCAGTTGCCCAAGATTGTTGAGCTTAAGGTGGTTGAGGCTTCAGCTTCCCTGAAAGGCGCCACTATAACCGCCCAAATGAAGGAGGGCAAGCTGGAAACCGGTATTACAATCGGCGTCCCGGCTTTTATTAAAGATGGCGATATCATCAAAGTAGATACCCGCACAGGCACTTATATTGAGCGTGTAGGCTCCAAATAAATGAATCTGGATGAATCCAGACGGTTAGCCAGTATTAAGAGTAAGCTCGAATACCGGGCCAGGACCCTGGCAGGCATTCGGGCTTTTTTTACCGAAGAGGATTTCCTGGAGATTGACACTCCAATACGCGTCCCGGCAGTGGCGCCGGAACAATTTATTGCAGCTTATACTTCGGAAGGATGGTTCCTGTCCACCTCACCTGAACTTCAGATGAAACGCTTGCTGGCGGCCGGCTACCGGCGTATATTCCAGATCGCGCGTTGTTTCCGTAAGGATGAGCGGGGCAGGCATCATAACCCGGAGTTTACCATGCTGGAATGGTACCGGGCCGGCGCGGATTACAATCAAATCATTGCCGATACTGAAAATCTGGTGCTTTTCCTGGCCGGCAAAAACGGCCTGGGCCGGCAGTTAAGCTATCAGGGTCACAAGATTGATCTCAGTCCTCCCTGGCCGCGTATCACAGTAAGAGAGGCTTATATCCACCAGGCCGGCTGGGACCCTTTCATCCATTTTGACGGCCAGCGATTTGATGATGATATGGTGGATAAAATTATCCCTTCATTTCCAGTCAGCCGGCCGGTGGTGATCATGGATTATCCTCCCCAATGTGCTGCGCTGGCACGCCTCAAAGCCGGTCATCCTGCCGCCGCAGAAAGGGCAGAGATTTTCCTGGCTGGACTGGAAATCGCCAATATCTACAGCGAATTGACCGATCCCGCGGAACAGGTCCGGCGTTTTAAAGAGGAGATGAAAATAATCCTTGAAGCCGGACGTCCCTCCACCTGGCCGCAGAAATTTATTGAGGCCGTTCCCCAAATGCCGCCCTGCGGGGGTATCGCTCTGGGTATCGACCGTCTGGTAATGCTCTTCAGTGACACTGCCTCCATCGATGAAGTGATGGCCTTTCCCTCAGATTTACTCTGATCAGTGACCATCCCTCCCCTCGGTGTCATTGACGGGATTCAGGCCGGGGAAGGAGTTAACCTGGACTCAAGCAGAAGTTCTCTGTGAAATGCTCGACCGGTTTCACTCCACCTTAATAATAATGCAGCCGGGTACTGCTGGGGAAAAAGCTGCCTGGATGAGGCCATAACAAGGGCCGAGGCTAATCCAGCAGTTCAGCCAGGATGGAATTGGAAACCAGCGCCAGAGAAGGTTTCAGCCGGTATACAGGTCCATTGCGCCGGAGATATCCTTTAACGCTCAGTTTATTCAGTCGTGCAGCTAGAGCAACCACATTACGGTCACCGTATTTTTCGACCAGACAGTTCAAGTCCAGGCCTTCTTCCAGCAGACGCAGCCTGAGCATGGCTTCTTCGGCGGCTTTGGCGGCTTTAGCCAGTTTTTCCGTTTCCTCTCGCACTCCGGCCGGACTATTCAGGTAAACCTCAAGGTCAGCCCGGTTTTTGTAACGCTGTCCGCGGTAGTGGGAGGCCGCTGAAGGGCCCAGTCCAATATACTCTCCGCCCCGCCAGTAATTCAGATTGTGAAGACAGGCATAACCGGGGAGGGCAAAATTGGATATCTCATAGTGACTAAATCCCCGCCTCTGCAATAAATCCACCGCCCTGGCATAAAGGCTGGACTGTTCATCATCTGAAGGCAAATCGGGAGGCGGGGCCAGCGCCAGGGGTGTATGGGGTTCAAGAGCCAGGCAATACATCGAAATATGTTTCAAGTCCATTCCGATCAGGGTTTCCAGGGTTATCATCAGAGACTGCCAGTCTTGACCCGGAAGCCCCAGAATGATGTCCGCCGAAATATTTTTAAAACCGGCGGCGGCGGCCAGTTCTATTTTACTTAAGGCTTCAGCCGCGGTATGAATTCGGCCAACTTTCTGAAGTTCCAAATCTGAAAGAGATTGCACACCGATGGATATGCGATCAATGCCGGAGACAAGGGCTGAATGCAGGAAGTCACGGTTAATAGAATCAGGATTAGCTTCGATGGTGGCTTCCGCCAATCCGGAAAGGCTGTATATTTTTGAAAGGCCGGTAATGACTTTGCGCAGTCCGTCAGAACCCAACAGGCTGGGCGTGCCGCCCCCGATAAAAAGGGTAGTAAAACGGCGGCGGCCGTATCCCCCGGCTTCGGTCAGGAGGGCTTCAAGGTAGGCTTCGATCAAATCCGAACGTCCGCTCAGAGAGTAAAAGTCACAGTATGCGCATTTGCGCACACAGAAGGGAAAATGAACATAGAGCCCCCTGCTCATAACAAAACCCGACTCCCTGAAAAAGAACGCGCTGTAACAAAAAATCGACGGCGGTAAACGGATGGGGTGTACATTCAATCCTGAAAGCAAACTGGTTTATTTACCCTGTGATGGTTGCGGCTAAAATAAACGGGGGCTGCCATCAAAAAGGCAGCCCCCGTCAGGCGTTTTATTTTTTAAACTTTGTATCAGGTTTGGCGGAGCCGGCGGCAATAGCTTCTCCCAGTCCCAGCACATTAATCAGCCTGGATTGATCGGAAATCACCAGTTTGGAATTATCCTGCAGGGCAGCCTGAGTGACCTCCAACTGTTTCAGGAGTTGAGCATTACCCACAAAGTACCGTTCAGCCGCGGTAGACACATTTTCAATCGCCTTAGCTTCGCCTTCCGCGCGTAAAATGGCGGATTGCTTGGCGCCTTCCGCCACCAAAATAGCATTCTGCTTGTCACCTTCGGCCATTAAAATTTGCTTCTGCCGGTAAGCCTCCGCATCCAGAATAGTGGCCCGTTTTTCGCGTTCCGCCTTCATTTGCTTGCTCATGGCTTCAGTAATATCTTTGGGCGGCAGTATTTCTTTGACTTCAACCCGGGTTACTTTGACTCCCCACTTGTCCGTAGCTTCATCCAGAGTGATTCTCAAAGACGAATTAATACGTTCGCGAGAAGCCAGCGTTTCATCCAGTGTCATGTCACCTACCAGGTTCCTCATATTGGTTTGAGCCAGCTTGCTGATGGCGATGTAAAAATTAGCCACTTCATATTGCACCGCCTTGGCATCCGTCACATAATAATAAACTACGGCATCTACAGTCACACCCACGTTGTCTTTGGTGATTACGGCTTGAGGCTCAATATCCAGCACGGTTTCACGCATATCGATACGGGCTCTCAAAGAATCCACGAAAGGCAGCAGGAATCTTAGACCCGGGTCCATTGTCTCACGGTACCGGCCGAACCTCTCCACAATCCCTTTTTGGGCCTGGCGGATTATGATAATAGATCTGAGCAGTGTAAAAAGGACAACTATTGCCAGAATGACCAGGAAAATAATCAGACCGATATTCATCAATTTCCTCCTCTAAACTTTTCAACGCTCAAGGTGACTCCGTTAATGCCTGTGACAACTATTCTTTCACCCTTTTCCAGGTTTTCACTTGAAACCGCTCTCCAGTCTTCATTGGCCACTTTAACCAGGCCGGGAACCTCCGGAGTCAGGCTTTGCAGCGTGTAACCCTGTTTCCCGATAATGGCGTCAATATTGGTTTTTTCTTTTCGCGCCACCACCCAGCGGTGGACATATTTCCTGCCCAGAACTATATAAGCCAGGCAGATTATCAGAACTACGATCAGGGTTAACAGCCATGAGGCGAAGGGCAGTGTTACCAGCCCGCCAATGATAAAGGCCGAACCCAGGAAGACCAGATCAAGTCTCGCTTCTAAGCCCAGGACCAATTCAACCAGCATTATGATGAGGCCAATCCCCACAAAAACCAGCCAGATCCATGAATCCATATCACTGCTCCTGCCGAAACTAAATTCGGCTCCAGACCCTGATAAGTTTTAGACAGAGAACCGGCACAACCTTTTCTTTACATATTGTACACCATATTTAGTAAAATAAATAAGTTATTCAGTAACTCTGCCCAATTGATACGTTCAACCCCTGCTGTTCATTATTTGCGTAGAACGATGGACAAATCTGGCGAAATCTCCCTTCTGGTAGGAAAAGGTTATTATATGGAGAAAACAGGGTGTGTACCTTTCATCCAGCTTCAGGCATTAACGACTGACCGCCCCTCCGCTGGATCCTTCAGCCTCGCCTTTCGAGGCTGAAGGATGACAAACGAAAAAAATGTGCTTCCAGGATGACAACGAAAAGCGGGCTCCAACATGACAACGAAAAAGGGGCCTCCTGCAGGACAGGGAAGGGAATGCGTTCCCAGGGTTGTCTTTCTGGAGCCCCGAGTACGTCTTTACTCCACATCGAGGCGAAGAATCTAAACCCCTCGTTGTCATCCTGGAGTCCCGATGCTCCTTTACTACTCATCGGGGCGAAGGATCCGGTGGGGAGGGGGACTCAATAACTGTGGCTAATTTGACACGAACACAGGAAGAAAACAGATTACCGCCCCTCGACCAGATCCTTCAGCCTCGCCGTTCGAGGCTTCCAACATGACAACGAAAAAGGGGCCTCCTGCAGGACAAGACAAAGAATATACTGAACTGTTCTCAAGGCAAGTCCGGCGAGTCGGGTTAACTAATTAAAGAAAAGCTTTTTTATCAAGTTATGCCCGGTCTGCTCATGAAAGCCGCTGGATTTAGCCTCTCTCTCTGTAAAACGTCGCCCGCCGCTGGCTTTGAATCCCGGCCCCCAGAGCAAAAATGGGACCGGATCCGCAGTGTGGGTCTGGATATCAGTCGGGGTGGGATGGTCCGGCAGAATCATCAGGCGCAAACTATCTTGTTTATAGGTCAGCAGACGCCCGACTATTTCAGCATCAATTTTCTCAATAGCATTAATTTTTTCATCAATCAGGCCGCTGTGGCCAGCTTCATCCGGGGCTTCCACATGCACCACCACCAGATTGTGGACTTCCAGAGCTCTGAGCGCACCTTCAGCCTGGGCCTTATAATCATTATCCAGTCCGTCAGTTACCCCCGGCACTTTCAGGGTTGCCATGCCCGCCATTTTAGCAATACCGTTCAGTAAATCCACCCCGCTTATCATGGCGCCGTCTACTCCGTACAATTTTTGAAACGGCGGTAAATCCGGCACCTGACAACTGGGCCAGAAAAGCCAGATTGAAGTTGCCGGCAGTTCGCCATGCCTGATCCGGGACTGGTTGACCGGGTGAACTTTCAGTATCGGTTCAGAACGGTCCATCAGATCTCTCAGAATCTGACTCCCGGGACCTTTGGGCAAATAGCTCGCCACCGCCCGTCCAGGTATATCATGCGGGGGAGTACATTCAGAAAGCAGGGTTTCCTGGTGCCCCTTGATTTTGAGGATATGGCGGTAGGCCACACCGGGAAAGAATCTGGCTTTGGAGTTTCCCAGTTTTTCATCCAGC
>DATIKD010000217.1:0-6242 GCA_035477965.1 Dehalococcoidales bacterium
ATTTTTTCTTCATCTATCTTCTCACTCGAGGTGGGTCTAAAAAGTCCGGCAGCATAACTGCCTGGAATGTTATCATACTGGCCGTGACAATTCTGGTGATTTTGATTTACGCCATAAAATAAATTACAAGGACATCCGGAAAATGACCATGCTTTCAAAAAAAGAGATAACGGCGCTTATAGCTGGAGACCGGCCTTTAATAGCGGACTATTTCAATCTGGAAGAACAGCTTCAGCCCAACGGGTTTGACCTGACCGTACGGGAAATAGCCATTGTTCGTTCGGCGGGTACCATTGCAGTCAGTAATGCCCGGCGAACTATTTCCGGGCTGGAGCCGCATTTTCGCGACAGTGAAGGTTTTTACAGCCTGGCGGCGGGTTCTTATGTCATTACTTTTAATGAGGTAGTCAGCCTTCCCAAAGATGTGATGGCGCTGGGCCAACCCCGTTCCAGTCTGCTGCGCTGCGGTGTAACGGTCAATATGGCAGTCTGGGATGCGGGCTATTCAGGTCGCGGTCAGGCGCTTTTAACCGTCTTTAATCCCGGAGGATTTCGAATTCAGGCCAACGCTCGAGTGGCGCAACTGGTATTTTTCAAGCTGACTGCGGAAACGGAAGGCTACCGGGGCCAATACCAGGGTGAGAACATCCGGCCTTAGAGGTCATTCACTAGAAGGGTGACGCCAGTCAGTCGGGCTGGCCCGGGGCTGGTTTTAGTTCCATGAGGCCGGGCTGAAAGTAATGCGGCGAGATGACCGGCGGGGGCCGGTTATATCGCCAGACACAAAGCCGAAGGTATTAGCTTAAATTCAGCCGGTCCTTCACCCAGCAATTCGCCGTCCGCCTGCACCATCATGCGGTGTTTTGACTGGACTCGGATCGAGGTATTTTTTTCCATGTGTACTTTGGGATGTGACAGGTGTGTTCCTTTATATACTTTGGAGAGGTTGCGAATAAGTTCAATTTTTCCGAAGTTGCCGAGGGCCACGATATCAAACTGCTGGTCATCTGTTTTAGCCTGGGGAGCGATGTGCATTCCTCCGCCGAAGTATTCACCGTTGGCTACCACCAGGCTGAGCATGCGAGAAGTAACCTCCCCTTTTTCGCCTATCTGGTAAGTGACCGGTTTGTTGCGGTAGGTAAGAAAAGTCAGCAATAAACCCAGAAGGTAGGAAAAGTCACCCAAAAACTTGGGGATCCGGTTAGTGGCGGCAACCACCGTGGCGTCAAAACCAATGCCGGCCCCGTTCACAAAATAACGCTGTTCCACTTTGCCGTTGAGAGTATAGGTTACCAGTCCCAGATCAATAATTTGCCTGCGGTTTTCGGCCAGTCTGGAACAGGCTGTAGCCACGTCATGAGTGATACCCAGTGTGCGGGCTAAATCGCTGCCGGTACCGGTGCAAATGATGCCAAGATGAGTGTTTTGGGCGTTGCTGGTTTGCATGATACCGTTGGTCACTTCATGGACAGTGCCGTCCCCGCCGACTGCCACCAGGTTTTGATAACCATCTTCAGCGGCTTTGCGGGAGAGTTCAATGCCGTGACCGCGGCCCTCCGTGAACTGGAACTCATAAATCAGTCCCAAACTTTTCAGCAGGCGTTGAATGCCAGGCCATTTTTGTTGAGTGGAATTGGCTCCGGCGGCTGGATTAACTATTACTTTAATACGCTGTTTCATTTCGCTCACATCCGGCAAAAACACTTCATTTGACTGACTAATCCAGGAGAGTGACAGTCATCGACGGCTTATTTTTCAAGACATATTCGATTCCGGCATCTTTAAATAGAGCCAGGAACTGATCATCAGCATAACGGCCGAAGCTGACAAAGCGTTGAATTCGGGCATTGACCAGCATTTTGGCACACAGAACACAGGGTGAATGAGTGCAGTAGATAGTGGCACCCTTGATGCTAACTCCGTGCAGGGCGGCCTGGATAATAACATTCTGTTCGGCATGCACCGCCCGGCAGATTTCCGCGCTGGTGCCGGAAGGAATTCCCTTTTCATTACGCAGGCAACCCAGTGTAAGGCAATCTTTCAAACCGGCGGGAGCCCCGTTGTATCCGGTGGCCAGGATATGCTTGTCTCGAACGGCTACTGCGCCCATATGGTGTCTCTGGCAGGTTGATCTTTCACCCACCACAGATGCGATCTTCAGGAAATATTCATCGACAGATGGTCGTACGGGCGTAATTATTATTTCTTCTTTCTTCATTTTAGTCGGATGCGTGAATCAGGCGTAATACTTCTTCAGACTGGCGCCGCAATTCTTCCAATCCGTATTCGTTGTTCAGGGTATAATCGGCCATGGCAATAGGACCGCCTTTGTTTAAATTCTCAATCTCGGCATGGTCGCGGCTGGAAGCTTCAGACAGGGTCAAAGGGCGGACAAGGCGGTGGGATAACCGTTTATAGCGGGTTTGGGGAGAAGAATAAACCGCCAGCAGTGACAGGCGGTCGCCGTAGTACAATTTAAGTGAGAGATATTCTTCCCAGGAATAAAGACCGTCAGCTACGACATTGGCTTTGGCCAGAGCGGCGTCAATTAACGGCTGGTTGAGGATGGCATAGGCCCCCATGCCCAGCTCTTTCCGCAGTTGCTCACGGCACAGCCGTTCATTGGTTTCGGTGACCGTCATACCGCGCTTTTTCATTTCAAGGTCAGTGACGTCTCCAAAACGGACCCGGATGTATCCGTGCGCTACGCATACGCTGGCAACCTCGGATTTACCGCTTCCGGCCATCCCTACTACGGCTACCACTCGGTTATTATTTTTCATCACTGATTCTATTATAAAAAAGCCCGGCACATTTCACAACATTACCCCTGGGAGACCTCTTACAAGGACTCTCCTTAAAGGAGAGTCCCTGTGAAGCGGGGGCTACTTGATATCCTCCAGAAGTGAGATAAAGGTGTCATGATGCTCTTCTTCGTCTGCCAGGATTTCCCGGAAGAGTACCTGTGTGGTCTCGTCGTTCTCGGCCCGGGCCCTGGCCAGGATTTTCTGATAAAGCAGGATGGCAGTCTCTTCGTCTTTGGCATCCTGTTCAATCATCTCTTTTAGAGTGGTACCGACGAAGATAGGATCCGGCTTGGTGGTGGGCGTGCCGCCCAGATAAAATAACCTTTCGGCTATGGATTCGGCATGTTTCATTTCTTCAATGGCAGTGGAACGCAGTTCATTTTTTATGGCGAATCCTTTCACTCCTCCCCATTGCACATGCTGCCACATGTATTGGACAGCTACCTGAATTTCACGGGCGATAGCCTGATTGAGCAAATCCAACAATTCTTTGGAAACTTTAACCACGGGTCCTTTATCCGGCATATTGTTCCTCCTTTATGTCTTGATCGTTCACCTATATTCTAATACACAACCAGAAATTTCGGGCTAAACTTTACACCTGGCTCTGGTATTAACTGGGCTTAATCTGATCCTGTAATTATCCAGTGAGCGGACTTGTAACTTGCGGGTATTTATTATAGAGTAATTCGGCAGGGGTCAAGTAAACCGGGCAACCGCCGCGATGCTGAATCGGGGAGGAAAGTCCGAGCTCCGCAGGGCAGGATGCTGGATAACGTCCAGGAGGGGTGACCCTACGGAAAGCGCAACAGAAACATACCGCCCCGGTGCAAACCGGAGCAAGGGTGAAATGGTGAGGTAAGAGCTCACCGGCGGGCGGGTGACCGACCGGCCGTGCAAACCCCATCCGGAGCAAGGCCAAATAGAAGGACTATGGGCAAGCCCGGCCCGTCCTCGGGTTGGCCGCATGAGCCGTCTGGCAACAGGCGGCCTAGATAGATGGTTGCCATCCGCCTCAGGCGGAAACAGAACTCGGCTTACAGGTTTACTTGACCCGGCAACGTCATCGAAAGGCTTCAATAAAGAGTTTACCTTCGATAATTATCACTACTCTTCAGGGTTTTCACCAATAACGTCTGTTATCAAACCGCCGTTTTTGTCTTTTTGGGCTAATATAACCAGTCAAATTGGTTGCCGGAATGATTGCGCGCGGGCTGCTGTGAGGCTAAGATTATCTGGAAAAAAGCGTCAGTCCATTCCGGCTGGACGAGGGACAATAATTCCATGTATGAAATAGTGAAGCGGCAAAAAGGTATCACCGGTCTGGAAACAGCGATTATCCTGATCGCCTTTGTGGTTGTTTCGGCGGTACTGGCTTATACGGTATTATCAGCCGGTCTTTTTTCCACACAGAAAAGCCAGGAGGCGGTCTATTCCAGTCTGCAAAAAGTGCAGGGCAGCATAAACCTGAAAGGTGGAGTGACGGCCTACCGGGACAGTCTGAACGAGGGCGGCAACGGCAGTATCGGACGAGTGGAAATCACTGTAGCCTTAAGTTCAGAAGCCGGGCAGGTGGACCTGACACCGGCCTACACAATTGACCCTCAAAGTGGAGCGCTGGAGCATTCCGCTCCTGGTTCGAATCGCCTGCAGATCGGATTCTCAGATAGTGAAAAATCGGTTGCGGACTGCGCATGGACCGTAAAATGGACGGGCAATCAGAACGGAGATAATATGCTGGATGGGGGAGAAAAGGCGGTCATCACAGTCTGGCTGCATTATTTTGACGGTTCTGTCTGGGGGCCGGCCGAAAATGAAAATGCCCCTTTTTTAGGTACCCATTACGTGGCTACCGGACATACCTTTACCCTGGAAGTCAGGCCGCCCAGCGGTGCTGTTCTGGCTATTCAGCGCACCACCCCGGATTTTCTGTTTAACGTAGTTTCTCTGGAATAGCCTGTGTTGTTAATTTTCCATCCGCACGAGGCCGGAATTCACTGCCGGGCGTCTGTTTTGGCGTCCTGAATGAAACGGAACCCCCCTCCGGATTCTTCGCCCCGATCAGGGGTGAAGGAGTGCTCGGGCCTCCAGAAAGACAACGTTAGTGGGGGATTCTCTGCCCCGAACATGGGTAAATGAGGTCTCGGGGCTCCAGAAAGACAAATCGACTTTCATAACGGAGCGTGTCGTTGTCAGGCTAAAATGTCAGCAAATATGTTAAGCGAATATGTCAGTAATCTCCTGATAAACAAACCTGTGCTTTTAACCAGAGCTCCATTGCATCGCCAGAGGGACTTTTGTCATTTAACCCTGAAGTTTAAGGAATGCCGTTTGGATTTCTAAGGTCTGACCTCCATACTGACATTTTCCCTTAACAGTTAACTACTGACATAATCGTATAACAATAACAACGACTCATCTTCCGCTTGTTATTGTCCCGCTCTTACCGTAATATTAGTGGTTGAGGGAATTTTTTGAAACCGGGCTTGACCCCTTCCGGGGATTCATATAACAACGGCACTCACAAACACCGCTGGCAGGGTATTTTCGATGCTCTGAAGGTAATTGCCTACCGCAAATACTGGCTGGGATTGATTGTGCTGTTTTTTGCCGGGCATTTACAGGCCCCGGCCCAAGCCTGGCTGGCCTATGAGTTGACCCAATCTCCGCTTAAACTGACTCTGGTGATGGCCATGCAGTCCGTCCCCATGTTTCTTCTTTCAATGTACAGCGGAGTTATCATCGATCGTATCCAGAAGCGCAATGTTATTGTCGTCACTCAAATTGTAACCGCCGTGGTGGCCGGCATCGTGGCGGTCATGATTGCTACCCATCACATTCAGTACTGGCACCTGCTGGTCAGTTCCTTTATCGGCGGCATAAATGGGGCCTTCAATATGACCGCCCGCAATGCCATCATTGCCGAACTGGTGCCGCGTGAGAAGATTTATAATGCCATTGCTCTGAATAACGTGGGCGCTAACGCCGCCGCCATCATCGGCCCGGCTGTCTGCGGTATCCTGATAGCAGCCGCCGGCACAGAGGGAGCTTACTACGGGAGCATCATTTTTTATATTGCCGGCATCGTAATGATGGGGATGTTGCCTGTCACCGGCAAGCTGAACCGTGTACAGTCCGGTTCAATGGTCAAGAATCTGGTGGAGGGCGTGCGTTATTTAAGGGGCCAGAGACTGGTGGTAATTTTGCTTTTAATGGAACTGACGTTCACCTTATTTGGCGCTATTTATTCCGGCCTGATGCCGGTTTTTGCCGGATTGTTAAACCTTCAATCCCAGGGATACGGTTTCCTGCTGGCGGCTTCAGGCATCGGTTCGATGCTTGGTTCTTTAATGGTGGCCAGTCTGGGCAACTATAAAGGCAAGGGCCTTTTAATCATGGTATCAGGTATTATTTTTGGCATTTCTCTGCTGCTTT
>DATIKD010000218.1:0-4257 GCA_035477965.1 Dehalococcoidales bacterium
ATATAATTCGAAAATTATTTAAAGAATACGTAAAATATACGTAAGTGTTCAATCGTATTAGTATATTATTTCCTATGATAGTCACGATTATGCTATAATAGCTTTGAATTCTACTGAAGGTATAATTCTTCCTCAATACGACTGAGCAAAGAAAAAGTATGGCAATTTCCGAAAAAGTTAAAGGCGCCATGGTTGTGGGCAATTATATCCGCAAAATGTTTGAGGAAGGTATTGCCCTGAAGAAAATCCATGGAAATGAAAATGTCTTTGACTTGAGCATCGGCAATCCGGTGCTGGAACCCCCGGAAGCTTTCAAACAGGAACTGAAACGCCTGATAGACAATCCGCCGCCGGGCCTGCATTTCGCCACTGAGCCGGCAGGGTACGTTGAAACCCGTCAGGCAATAGCCTCTCAACTCTCTCTGGATACCGGGGTGAAGTACAAAAAAGAACATATTGTGATAGCCTACGGCGCTGCGGGCGCCGTCAACATCGGCTTAAAAGCTATCCTGAATCCGGGCGATGAAGTCATTTCATTTGTCCCCAATTATTTTGAATATGTCAATTATACTGAAAACCACGGCGGTATAATCAAATACGTAGCTGCGGATGAGGATCTTAATCCGGTCTTTTCTGAATTGGAATCAGCCTTCAGCCCTAAAACCAAAGCCGTAATTATAAATTCCCCCAATAATCCCACCGGTCATGCCTATTCTCACACAGTTTTAAAAAAAATAGCCGAAATGGTCACCCGGGCGGCTGCCAGACTAAAAACTACGATCTATATTGTTAGCGATGATGTCTATACCAATATTTATTTCGGTGAAGGCAAGTGCCCCCGTATACTCAATTATTACCCCAATACCATCATGGGCACCTCTTATTCCAAGGACCTTTCACTGCCGGGTGAAAGGATAGGTTATGTGGCGGTCCATCCGGAGTGTGTTGACCGTGATAACATTATTTCCGGACTCAACTACGCCAACCGTGTCCTTGGATTTGTCAATGCTCCTTCCATCATGCAAAAAGCGGTATGCAACCTGCAAAACGTCAGGATAGATACCAATATTTACCGCCGCAAAAGGGACTTCTTATATAAAGCCCTGACTGATATGGGCTATTCAATAGTCAAGCCGGAAGGCGCTTTCTATATCTTCCCCAAAAGCCCCATTCCGGATGATGAAGCTTTCGTTCTTGGACTTAAAGACTTGCTGGTGCTGACCACTCCCGGGTTCGTTTTCAAAGCCCCAGGTTATTTTCGCCTTTCATATTGTATGGATGATGCAACAATCGCAGGGGCACTGCCCGGATTAAAAAAAGGATTGGAAAAGTACCGCAGCTAACATAATCCCTGGTGCGGAGCTAACTTCATATAGAAAGTCCCGAAATTTTGTATTGGATAACAATATTTTTGAAAAATTGTGGTTGAAAATATTCCTGAACGATAAATCAGTCAGGCCTGTACATAAATTAATGAAAAGAAAGCAAAACCGCAATTATAAAAAAGCCTAACTAAATGATTTACTGCCTGAATAGCGGTGCAGTTCATCAAATACCAATTAGCAATAAACAGGAGGCAAAAAATTTGGTCGTATCAGAAAAGTTAACCCTTACGTCCGATGCCCCCGGGAAAAGCATGTTTATGCTGGGCAACGAAGCCATTGCCCGCGGAGCAATCGAAGCCGGAGTACAGGTGTATGCAGCCTATCCCGGTACTCCTTCCAGTGAAATCAGCGAAAACCTGGTGAATTTATCCAAACAGATGGGTTTTTATGCTGAATGGTCAGTCAATGAACAAGTGGCATTTGAACTGGCTTTTGGAGCTTCTATGGCTAACGTCCGCGCCATGACTTCCATGAAACATGTTGGCCTGAATGTGGCTCATGATCCTCTGATGTCGGCTACCTATATGGGCGCTCGCGGCGGTTTTGTGATGGTGAATGCCGATGATCCCGGCCAATGGTCATCTCAAAATGAGCAGGACAACCGCGTGATCGCCGAACAGGCTTATATTCCCATTTTGGAACCTTCATCCGCTCAGGAAGCCAAAGACATGGTGGTTGACGGCTTCAATTGGTCTGAAGAGTTCGGTCAAATATTTATGCTGCGTTCAGTGACCCGCCTCAGCCACGGCCGTGGAGATGTCACCCTGGGCCCCATCAAAAAGGAGAAAAGAAAGGGTGATTTCGCTCCTGCCAACCGTGAGCGATTTATATGCATGCCCGCCTGGTCACGTAAAAACCGTTATGTCATGATAGAACGCCTCAACAAAATCAAGGCGGCGGTTGACGGCATGGTCTATAACAAATTGAAGTTGGTCAAAGGCGCTAAAGTGGGCGTCATAGCTTCCGGTATTTCTTACGGATATGCTTTGGAATCCCTGCGCTGGCTGGGTATGGAAGATAAGGTATCCTTCCTGAAAGTCGGAACGCCCTATCCTCTGCCGGAGAAACTGGTGAAGGAATTATGTTCCTCAGTCTCAAAGGTAATCGTGGTTGAAGAACTGGAGCCGTTCGTTGAGAACCACGTTGCTTTAATTTGCCAGAGAGCTGATATCCGCGTAAAAGTTTACGGCAAGGAATTTATTCCGTTAGTGGGTGAACTTTCTACCCGTAAAGTGGTGGAAGGGATTGCCAAGTTTCTCGATGTAAAATCTCCGATCGATTTCGGCGCCATTGACAAGACTCTGGCTGAAACGAACCCCATGGTACCCATGCGGCCGCCCACCCTTTGTCCCGGCTGTCCGCATCGCGGTTCTTTTTACGCAATCAATATCGCAGCCAGAAAAACCAAAAAGGACCTGGGCGAAAGAGTTTTGAATGGAGACATCGGCTGTTACAGCCTGGGTGCCTATGCTCCTCTGTTTTCTTATGATGCTTCCTGCTGTATGGGTGGCGGCTTTGGAGTAGCCAACGGTCTGGCTAAAGGCCAGAGTAACCCGGTAATCGGACATCTGGGAGATTCAACATTCTTCCATTCCGGTATCCCGGCCTTAATCAATGCTGTTTTTAACAATATTAAAGTTACACTGGTAGTCCTTGATAACTCGGCCACCTCCATGACCGGTTTCCAACCCAATCCGGCAGCGCCGACCAATGGACAACCCGGCCTTAAAGCCGAAGAAATCGCTAAAGCCTGCGGAGTCAAACATATCGAAGTTGTCGACTGTTTCGATATAAAGGCCACTGCCGAAGCTATGGAAAGAGCCGTCCGCTTCAACGGCCCATCCGTGGTAGTTGCCCGCGGTTTATGCGCTATTCTGGATACCCGCAACAAGAGACAGGCCGGAAAGAAAGTCATTCCCTATAGCATAGATCAGGATACCTGTACCAAATGTAAAATTTGTGTCAATCAACTGGCCTGCCCGGCGATTCTGATTGAGAATGAAACGGTAGTAATTGATGCCGCTCAATGTGTAGCTTGCGGTCTTTGTGCCGCTATCTGCCCGTCCAAGTCCATTTTACAGGGAGGTAAATAAATCATGGTAACTGACTTGAAAGAATTAAACATCATTATCGCCGGTACCGGTGGGCAAGGCGTGGTAGTCCTTAGCGAGTTGCTCGGGAATGCCGCAGTAACAGCCGGTTTCAAAGTCCGCGGATCAGAAGTCCTGGGTATGGCCCAGCGCGGTGGTTCGGTCTTCAGCAACATCCGCCTGGGAACGGACATTGAATCTCCCATGACGGCTGAGGGAAAATGCGATATCTTAATCGCAGTTGAACCCAGCGAGGCTCTGCGCAATATTCAGTTTCTTTCCAAAAACACCACTGTCGTCCTGAATATCCGCAAGGTTATTCCCTACACCGTTTCTCTGGGACAGAGCACTTACCCGGAAATCGACCAGATTGTGGCTAAACTAAAATCCGTAGCCAACAAGGTGATCGCACTGGATGCGGTGGAATATGCTGAAAAAGCCGGCAACCGCCAGTCCACCAACGTGGTCATGATTGGCGCCCTTTTCGGTTCCGGCAAGATACCCATCAGCCCCGAAACTATGAAAGAACACATCGCTACCAAGTTCGCCGGTAAAGGCGCTGACGTCAATATTAAAGCCTTTGACCTGGGTTATGACATCATAAAGAAACAAATGTAGGATTTCCTGTAGTTATCCACTGAAGGAGTTGCCCGTATATCGGGCAGCTCCTTCTTTTTTATCAGGTTATTGCGCTGGCTCCTGATTGAATTTGATGAGATAGAAGTTTGTGAGAATACTGTGAGTTTCTTTTACCTTTTGTTAGATGCCTGTGAACAGGGGGG
>DATIKD010000219.1:0-3439 GCA_035477965.1 Dehalococcoidales bacterium
GCCAAAAATCAGAGGCAGCAGAGGGTTCACTGGATAAAACAGCCCTCAAGACCGAAATTATGGAAGCCTGGAAATACATCGGCCGCCATATCCGCGGTAGTTTTACTGAAGCCTGGATGGAACTGAATCTGACTATTGCCCAGTTAAAATGTCTCTTTTATATCGATGGAGAAGGCAGTACCAATCAAAAAAGCCTGGCTTCGGTGCTGGGAGTTACTCCGCCTAACGTCACCGGAATCATCGATCGTCTGGTGGAACAGCAATTGGTCACACGCAAAGCCAACGCCGCCAACCGCCGTATGCAAATTATTGAACTAACGCCAAAAAGCAAAAATTTACTCTCCGAACTCAAGGAAAGAAGGGTTAGTGTCATGGGTTCCATGCTGGAAAAAATGTCATATGCTGATCTGCAAGCCCTGCTGCGCGGATTAAAAGCTTTACATCAAGTTGAATTGGAATACGCCAAAAATCAAGACTTCTAGACCCTGCTATCTTAATTCCTGAAAAGGCCAGGACAAAATAATATGCTTAAACTGATCGGCTACCTCAAACCCTTCACCTGGACAATCATACTAATTTTTATTCTGTTATTCGGGCAAGCCTTGTGCGATTTAGCTCTCCCTGATTACATGTCACGGATAGTTAACATCGGTATTCAACAGCAAGGCATTGCCGACCCGGCGCCTCGAGCCGTCCGCGCTTCTGAAATGAGCAAAATTCTGCTCTTTGTAGAGCCGGATGGACAGGCCGTCATCCAGGCTAACTACCGCCGTTCGGATACCTTGTCCCAGGAAGAATATAACCAATTTTTAACACAATATCCGGGGATAGCCTCTGAACCGGTTTATATCCGGATACTGCAGCCCGGCACTACGATCGATGAATTGAATGCCATTTTCAGCCGGCCGCTGATGCTGGTGGCTTCGATAGAGTCCCGCGGGTTGATGCTGCCCCCGGATGTCCCGGCGCTGCCCCCGGGTACCGACCCTTTCCAATTTCTGGCAGATCTTCCGGAAGCCCAAAAAGCGGAAATGCGCCAGGTCATCACTCAGAGCATAGCCGCGCTGCCGGATAATTTGATTATGCAATCCGCCGTCAGCTACCTGTCATCTGAATACAGGGCCATCGGAATCAACCTCAGCCAGTTGCAAACCAACTATATCCTGAAAATCGGCGGATATATGCTGCTTTTAACCCTGCTGGGGACCGCCCTTTCGGTGCTGGTAGGTTTTCTGGCTGCCCGAGTGGCCGCTACTTTTGCCAGAGATACCCGCCGCAGACTTTTTACGCGGGTTGAAAACTTTACCAACAAGGAATTTGATAAATTCTCCACTGCCTCACTGATCACGCGTTCCACTAATGATATCCAGCAAATTCAGATGGTGCTGGTGATGCTTTTACGAATTGTCTTTTATGCCCCTATTATCGGCACCGGCGGTGTTATAAAAGCCCTTGGACAGGATGTATCCATGTCCTGGATTATTGCTGCCGCGGTCCTGATGCTTTTGGTCATGATAATAATTGTCTTCATAGTGGCAGTTCCCCGCTTCAGGAAAATACAGGCCCTGGTAGACAGATTGAACCTGGTGACCCGTGAAGCCCTGACCGGCATCATGGTAGTCAGGGCCTTCAATAACCAGCCCTATGAAGAGAAACGTTTTGACAAAGCCAACGTTGATGTCACCCAGATTAACCTTTTTGTCCAGCGCGTGATGGTTTTTCTGATGCCTGCCATGATGCTGTTAATGAACGGAATCATGCTTTTGGTTATCTGGTTCGGGGCTATTCAAATAGATGCCGGAAGAATGCAGGTGGGCGATATGATGGCCTTCATGCAGTACACCATGTTGATTATCATGGCCTTCGTCATGGTATCCATGGTATTTATCATGCTGCCGCGAGCCGGAGTCTCAGCCCAGAGAATTGCAGAGGTGCTTGAAACCGAACCGGATATTCGCGATCCGGAAAGTCCCATGACTTTTGATCCCATGGTACGCGGGCAACTCGAATTTAAGAAAGTTTGTTTTAAATACCCGGGCGCTGAAGATTATGTTCTGCGGGACATTTCTTTTTCCGCCAGGTCGGGGGAAACTGTGGCCGTGGTGGGCGGAACAGGCAGCGGAAAATCCACGCTGGTTAACCTGATCCCGCGCTTTTATGATGTATCTGAAGGCCAAATACTCTTCAACCGGATGGACATCCGGCAAGTCACCCAGCATGATTTGCGCGACAAAATCGGTTATGTCCCGCAGCAGACCATTTTATTCAGCGGCGATATTGAAAGCAACTTGAAATTCGCGGATGAAAACGCAACTGATTCTGATATTCGGAAAGCCGCCGCTATCGCCCAGGCCAGTGATTTCATTGAGGCCAGTGAAAACGGATATAAAACCGATATCTCCCAGGGCGGCATGAACCTTTCCGGCGGGCAAAAACAGAGACTGGCGATCGCCCGCGCCCTGGTAAAAAAACCGGACTTATTCATTTTTGATGACAGTTTCTCTGCCATAGATTACCGGACCGATGCCGCTTTGCGCAAAGCCCTACGGCAGGAAACGCGTGATTCTATTGTGCTGATTGTGGCCCAGAGAATAAGCACCATAATGTCTTCCGACCGTATTGTGGTCCTGGAAAAGGGCCGCATTGCCGGAATCGGGACACACTCCGAATTATATGAAAACTGTGAGGTTTATCGCGATCTGGCCCTCTCTCAGTTGTCAAAGGAGGAGTTGGCCTGATGAATATGCCGAACAGAAACTTCTCCAGTAGCAACCGTCCTGAAAACCGAGGGCTTTTGGGTCCCCCGCCTTCCGGTGGGCCGGGGGAAAGGCCCCCAAAGGGCTCTTCCCGCGGCCCCATGGGTAGTCCGCCTTTTGGCAGGCCGGGCAGAGGCCCTGGAGGCGGAGGTCCGCCTTTTGGCCCGCCCGGGCGCGGCCCCATAGGCGGTCCGCCCGGCATGATGGGCGTTCCGGGAGACAAGGCCCACAACTTTAAAGCCACGATGAAAACCCTCATTCAGTACTTGAGCCCTTATCGGGTAGGGATAATTGCAGCAGTGGTTCTTTCCATCGTCAGTACCGTTTTTACGATCGTCGGTCCGAAACTGATGGGAGATGCCACCACCCGCCTTTTTGAGGGCGCTGTGGCCAAGATAACCAATGTCCCGGGAGCCGCCATTGATTTCGCCTACATAGGTTACATCTGTTTGCTGTTGCTGGGACTTTATCTGGCCAGCACGATCTGCAGCTACGTGGTCGGATTCATCATGACCGGAATTTCGATGAAGGTCACGTATGACCTCCGGAAAAGAATCGCTGAAAAAATTAACCGCCTCCCGTTGAGGTATTTCGATACTAAAACGCATGGTGAAGTCCTCAGCCGGGTTACTAATGACGTTGAAACCGTCAGTCAGACCTTAAATCAGAGCCTGACCCAGATA
>DATIKD010000220.1:0-2956 GCA_035477965.1 Dehalococcoidales bacterium
GTAACCGGGTTTGGAGCCAGAGTTCTGCAATCGGAATATAACGGCCCCAAGTATATAAATTCTCCACAAACCCGCGTCTTTGACAAGAGCGGCAGCCTTTACGGAATTCACCTGGCTAAAACGGCCATCCGTCAGCATGACCTGGCGGTGATGGTGGAAGGCTATATGGATGTCATCGTTGCGCATCAATACGGTTTTAACAACGTTATTGCCCCGATGGGTGTGGCGATTACTGAACGACAAATCAGCCAGATAAAGAAACTGACCCGCCACATAGCCCTGGCGCTGGATGCGGATGCCGCCGGTGAAGAAGCGGCGATGCGTTGTGTGGGTTATGAAAACACCCTGGACACTGTAGTTAAAGTAATTATTATGCCCCCGGGCAGGGATCCGGATGAAGTCATCAAAGAAGACATTAAAGTATGGCAAAATGCAGTGGAAAAAGCTCTGCCGGTAGTAGAATTCACCATTCGGACAGTGGCCTCTAAACTTAATCTGAAGATCAGTGAAAACCGGGCTGCACTGGTAAAAAAGATGCTGCCGGTTTTATCATCCCAAAAAAACAGTGCCCATCTGGGCAACAACTTGCATATTTTAGCTGAACTAACCGGCAGCACCTATAATGACCTGCGGGAAGCATTATCGGCCTATAAACCTGAGAGTAGAAATAAACACACGACCACCAAACTGATTAATCGCGCCACTCGGGCTATCGGTTCTAACCCGGTGGAAGAGTATATTTTGGCCATACTTTTACAGCACCCCGGGATGTCATCCAAAACGGGTGATTTGAAATCGGAATATTTTGAGAATAGTGAGAATAGAGCGATTTATGAAGTTTGGAAACAAGCGCCGGAGATGTCCGCTGACTTATCCACTTTGATTGATAGTGTCGTTCATGACCATTTAAAAAAGATCATGCAGCGGAAATTACCCGGAGACGATTTTGAAAATCGATATTTCGATTGTCTGCTCCGTTTGCGGGAAAGATATTTAAGAAGACTCAAAAAACAGCAGCAAGAAGCCCTGACACTGGAAGCTGAATCAGGTGATAAAGCGGCGGTGTTGATAAAATTACAGGAGCAGGGCACTTCCATTGATGAAGAACTAATGAAAATATTTTCTCAAAGAGCCAAAACTCTTGGGAAGGAGCTAAATGAAAAACGCTAAGAAAAAAAATCAGGAAATCCAACCTGAAGAAATTACCGATGTTGACGAAGCCCCGGAAATCGAAGATGTGGCCGATGAGCCGGTCGAAACGGATTTGAGTGAACCTGACGCTCTCGAAGAAGAGGTTCTACCGGTTGTTGAAAAAGAACCCACCTTAGGTGATTTGAGCGACCATTTGCCGGTGTGGGTTGAACCCAGTCCCATAGATCTGGAAAAACCGGAAGCCGCAGCAGATATGGAGCCCGAGGTACCTTTGGAGCGGCTGGAAGAACAGGAAGTAATTGATGATTCTGTCCGTATGTACTTACACGAAATTGGGCGAGTTCCGCTTTTAACCGGCAGCGATGAGAAGATATTGGCTAAACAGATGGAAGTGGGCCGGCTTATTTCGGAAATTAAAAAAGAATGGCAAAAGAAGCACGGACGTCAACCTTCGTCTCCGGAAATTGTATTGCACGTGCTGGCTGATTTGGCTGAGAAGGGAAACGTTATTCATATTATTCAAAAACAATTGGGTATGAAAACTCACCACAGCTTTGTTAAGACCATCAATAACAAAGAGTATCGTGACATCATCGATGCGGAGTTAAATCCGGAGTTGATACAAAAAGTTGCCACAGAGATTAACCTTGGAGTACCGGAAACCGAACAGATTGTAATTCGAATTTCGATCAATATCAATTTGCTGCCTGAGCAGATAATGACGATTACAGGCAATAGTGTCACTTTTAATCAGATGCCCGAACACGTCAAAGATAAAAACTACATCGCTCTCATCAATAAATATAAAGAAGAACTGGATGCCTACTTTAGTAACATTGAGTTCCTTTCTGAAAAAGCCAAAAGGCATTTGATTGAAGCTAACCTGCGTCTGGTGGTCAGTGTGGCCAAGAAACACATCGGCCGGGGTATGTCTTTGCTGGATTTGATTCAGGAGGGAAACATTGGACTGACTCGCGCGGTGGAAAAGTTCGATCACCATAAAGGCTACAAGTTCAGCACTTATGCTACCTGGTGGATCCGGCAGGCCATCACTCGTGCTATCGCCGACCAGGCCCGTACCATACGCATTCCGGTACACATGGTGGAAACCATAAATAAACTGTTACGGGTCAGCCGCCGCCTGGCTCAGGAACAGGGCAAGCAGCCAAGCTCCAAAGAAATAGGCCAGGAAATGGAGATGGCGCCGGAAAAAGTAGAGGAAATCATTAAAGTTTCCCAGTTACCCATTTCGCTGGAGTCGCCTATCGGCGATGAAGAAGACAGCCATCTGGGAGACTTCATTGAAGACCGCAATACCTTGCCCCCGGCTGATGTGGCATCTCGCCAATTGCTCAAGGAACAAATAGAAGAAGTTCTTAATACCCTGACACCCAGGGAGCAAAGGGTGCTCCAGTTGCGTTTTGGACTGGAGGATGGGCGCAGCCGCACGCTGGAAGAAGTCGGTAAGGAGTTTAATGTCACTCGCGAACGAATTCGCCAGATTGAAGCCAAAGCCCTGCGCAAGCTGCGCCATCCCAGCCGCAGCCGCAAGTTGAAAGATTACCTGGAATAAGATTATCTCCCCCTGTGTTCAGAAGAGGTTTTAGGGGTGAATATGCACAACCGTGAACCGGAATAATGTCCAGAAATTATTGAACTTAATAACCGCTAGCTGCCAGCGTAAACCCGGGCGGTGGCCAGCATGGCCTTTACGTTCTCATATTTGGCATCCACCGGACACATACAACCTGTACTCAGGATAAATCCGCCGTCCTTGCCCACCTGGTCTATCAGCTTGCGGCAG
>DATIKD010000221.1:0-2734 GCA_035477965.1 Dehalococcoidales bacterium
AGGTTAGAAATGTCTGATGGCATAGAAAAATTAGTTCGAATCGATATGAGTCATTTTGGGGCTTATTCACCTTGCAAGTCGCCGGAGATAATTTCGCGCCAGACAGGAATACCGGAAGCCGAGATAATAAAACTGGACGCAAATGAAAATCCTTACGGTTGTTCACCGCGTGTCAGTCAGGCTCTGGCCAGATATCCCTATTTGAATATTTACCCGGATGCCAACCAGACCGAACTGAGAGAATGCCTGGCAAGCTACAGCGGGCTGGGAATGGAATATCTGGTGGCTGGTAACGGCAGTGATGAGTTGATCGACTTGCTGCTGCGGATGTTCCTGGAACCGGGAGATGAAGTGATAGTTAATGTTCCAACCTTCGATATGTACCGTTTCAGCACCGAAGTATGCCGCGGCAGGGTTGTAAATGTCCTGCGAAACAAGAGATTTGAAGTTGACGTGGCTGCCGTTAAAGCCGCAGTTACCGCCCGGACCAGGCTAATTTTTATTACCAGCCCCAATAATCCCACCGGTACTATCATTTCCGAAGCTGATATTTTGGAACTGGTAAAGCTGCGTTTACCTCTGGTTGTGGATGAAGCCTATTATGAGTTCAGTGGAAATACTGTAATTTCGCTTGTGCCGGAATACGATAATCTGATGGTGCTGCGTACTTTCAGCAAATGGGCCGGCCTGGCCGGTTTACGGGTTGGGTATGGAGCTTTCCCTTTGAAAATTGCGGATATACTAATGAAGATTAAACCTCCCTACAGTATCAATATGGCAGCCTCTCTGGCAGCCAGGATTTCCATCGAAGAGAGAGAATATCTCCTCGAAACTGTGGCTAAAATGATTGATGAACGCCAACGCATGTTCGGAAAATTGCTGAAGCTCAATTTTTTAAAACCGGTACCTTCACAAGCGAACTTTATCTTGTGTGAAGTCACGAGAGGAGACGCCAAATACTTGCAGGATGAACTGGAAAAAAGGGGAATACTGGTCCGTTACTACAATACTCCTCTGCTACGCAACTATATCCGAATAAGTGCCGGAAAACCGGAACAGACAGACAGGATAATTCGAGCGCTCGAAGAGATAGGGGGAAAATAGATGCACAGAACTGCGATCAGAAAACGTAATACTCAGGAAACCAGCATTGGACTGGAATTAAACCTGGATGGTACCGGGCGATGGGAAATGAGCACCGGCATCCGGATGTTTGACCATTTGCTTTCTCAACTGGCTCAACACGGAAAATTTGACATTAAAATAGCCGCGAATGGGACTGACCAGCACCACGTAATAGAAGATGTGGCGATCTGCCTGGGTCAGGCTTTTAATGAGGCGCTGGGACAGAAGAAAGGCATAATTCGTATGGCGGGGGCGACTGTTCCTATGGATGATGCGCTGGTTACTGTTGCGGTGGATTTAAGCGGAAGGCCTTACACAGTTCTGAATTTAACTTTTAAAGAGAATGACATGACCGGTTTTCCTACTGATCTGGTGCGGCATTTTATGGAAACCTTTGCCATGGAAGCCCGTATAAATTTACATGCCGTTATCAATTATGGCACTAATGACCATCATAAAGCTGAAGCTCTTTTTAAAGCTTTGGGTAGAGCGCTGGATGCTGCTACTCGGATTGATAACCGCATTTCCGGACAATTACCTACTACCAAAGATCTTTTATAATAACCGAACAAACCCTTCTGAAAAATCAAAAAGCGAGGCAGAGAAATCCTCGCTTTTTGATTGGATATTTATTGTACGACTAATCGATGGTTATCAAACCCTGCTTGAGCGCAAGGACAACTGCTTCAGTCCGGGCGTTAGCATTTAGTTTCCTCAAAATTGAAGTAACGTGGTTTTTAATAGTTTGTTCGCTGATGCCCAGTTCAACCGCAATCTGCTTGTTCAGGTAACCCTGTCCAATATATTTCAATATTTGCATTTCACGGGGAGTCAAAGGAGAAAGAAATTGTTCTGCTTCACTGCGCCTGGAAAGTTCCTGAAACTGGAGCAAAACCTGTTCCGCCAGCTTGGGACGAGTGGTTAAAGCCTCGTTGATGGGATGTTCGCCGTGGGCAACCTTGCGGATTGTATCCACCAAGTTTCCGGCCGTGGTTTCTTTGCTTAAATAAGAAGCTGCCTGGCCTTTCAACACTTCAAATAACTGGTCGTCATTCGGATTCGAGGCCAGTATCACAATAGCGATGCTTGAGGAGTGTTGTTTTATTCTCCTGGAAAGAGACAATCCGCTTTCAACCGCACCGTCGATATCAATAAGGGTCACATCTGGGGGATTGTTATCCATAAATGTCAAAACGCTATCGTTAATATCCGAGACACCGGTAACCTCGATATCCGTAATATCGGAGAGCGAGGTCTTAATACCCTGACGGTAAATGGATTGCTGACTGACTATAAATACCTGAATTCTGTTCTCCACTGCAACCCCTCCACTAAATATCAAATTCTGTTCTTAGGCTAACCTTAAACTATAAGCATCAGGGCTTTTCTGCTAACTCCGGAGTTTTTATTACTATTTCAAGAAAAATACTAACCAGTTCCGGATCAAATTGAGTTCCAGCCCCTCTTTTAATTTCTTCAACGGCGGCTTCACGGGTCAAAGTGGGAGAATAAACTCGCTCAGATGTCATCGTAACGTATGAATCAACAATACCCAGTATACGGGATTCCAGAGGGATTTGAGAAGCTTTGAGACCGTCCGGATAGCCGG
>DATIKD010000222.1:0-11293 GCA_035477965.1 Dehalococcoidales bacterium
TATTTATCCTGAATGGGAAATTTGCGGACAATACACCTTATTATCTGAAGAAAGCCGGGGCAGATTACGAAATATGGGAAGAAAACAGGAAATATGCGGATATTGCCTTAATGCCGCGACCGCGCTATTACGATAAGCTGACCACCGACGGCACGCTGATGTTCAAGGTGGCATATATCGGAGAACCGGGCCTCTTCCGAACGGCGGTCAATCAGGCCTGTGATTACGTTAAAATGGGCCAGTCCTGCCGTTTTTGCGCGGTGACCAACTGGTGGGATGCAAAATTGGAAAAAACCCCGGCACAGGTTGGTGAAGTGGCCGCGGCGGCTTATTCTGAAGGCGTAGTTGAGGATATGTTCATCACTACCGGAACGGTATTGACGCCCGGACGGGGAATTGAACAGATTCTGGAGACCATTAAAATGGTCAAGGCCGCCGGAGTCAACGTACCGGTGGAAGCCCAGTTTCAACCTCCCGAAGATATGGCTTATTTGCAGGAACTAAAAAACAATGGAGTTACCACCGTCTCCTGTAATGTGGAATGTTTCGATGAATCGATGCGTACCTGGTTAATGCCCATGAAGGGTAAGCTTCCCATCAGTCAATACGTGGCAGTCTGGGACAAGATGGTTGACATTTTTGGTCTGAACGAAGTGTTTAATACCCTGGTGGTGGGGACAGGAGAGAGTGACGAGTCAATTCTGAAAGGAGTGGAAATGGCGGCCTCACACGGGGTAATCACGCTGACCGAGCCTTTGTTTGCCGCTCGCGAATCAAAACTGGCTGATTATGTCCCGCCTTCCGCCGATCGCATGATGCGTATTTACGAAGAATGCGCCAAAATATTTGCCAGATACGGGCTTTCTCCCTTTGGAGCCGGGGCTGGCTGCGCCAAGGCCGGAGGTTATACCGCATTAAGAGAAATTATTAAATATGGAGCGTAAAAGAGTGAAACCACAAAATTTATCCCGATTCAGTTTTTGTACGGCTATTGTCTTACTGATCATTCTTTTAGTTACTCCGCTTTTAACCGGTTGTCAGAATAGCGAGGGTTCAGAAACCAGCGAGCCATTGAAGATGGGTGCACTGTCTATGATGACCATGCTGCCGTTATTTGTGGCACAACAAGAAGGTTTATTTGAAAAACAGGGAGTTAAAGTTGAGATAGTGCCTTTTGCGAGCGTAGTTGAAAGGGATACTGCGCTGCGCGCCGGCAAACTGGACTGCATAGTGGATGATGTTTTTGGCGGAATACTGTTGAATCAAGAACAGCCGATTATTCAAGTTACAGCAGTCAGTTCTGTTCAGAGTCCTATGTTTTTTGTTATCGCTTCCGGCCAGAGCAACATCAGGAAAGCCTCTGATTTGAAAAATGTGGAGATTGGAATCAGTTTAAAAACCATCATCGAATATTCTGTAGAAACGATGCTGGTGGCTAATGGGTTAAAGAAAGATGAAATCAAGTATGCCAGCGTTCCCAGTATGCCTCTGCGTCTGGAAATGATGAGTCAGAACAAGATCAATGCGGCCGCCTTTAGCCGTCCTCTGGCCGATGCGGCAGTGCTGGCAGGAAATGTGGTGATCTGTAATGATGCCCAAAAGTCTCTCCTGACGTCCAGTATCATGTTTACGGCTGAGACGGTCAAAAACCGTCCCAACGATATTAAAAAATTCCTGAAAGCCTGGGACCAGGCCACAAAAAATATTTCGAATGATCCCCCTAAATATCAAAGTCTTCTGATCGAAACCGCCAAAATCTCGGAAGCAGTGGCCAAAACTATTTCTGTTCCCAAATTTGACAGCCTGAGAGCCCTTAAACAGGAAGATCTTCAGCCCAAGACCGACTGGCTTTTAGGTAAAGAAATCATCAAGCGTGAAGTAAAACTGGCGGATATCGCCACAGCCAGGTTCTTGCCATAAATGAAGAAAAAAAAGGAGCCGGTACGACCGGCTCCTTTTTTTATGCGGAAAGGTCAGGTTTCAGTGGCAAAAGCCGCTTTGACCATGGTTATGAAACGGTTTATGATGGGGTTCATAAACAGGTCATGCGACATAATGGCATCCGCCGAAAGAAACAGGTCATCCGTCAGTTCCACCAGCTTCAAACGACCTTCCTTGACTTGCGGTTCGATAAAAGATTTGAATGCAAAGCTAAGCCCTTTTCCGTGTTCCACCAGATCAATGCACCAGACTATATTATCTACTTCCGCTGCCAGTGGTTTCATCTCGATTCCTTCACGTTTAAATCTTTCAGAAATCATGCGGCGGACCACTGATGTGGAAGGCCCGCTGACCAGCGGATAGTTATTGAGTTCTTTCCAGCTCAGAGGCTGATGATCAATGATCTGGTCTCGGCCGGCAAAGCAGTGCAGTTTCATGGGATAAGATATTTCCACGCTCTTTAGTTTATCATTGTTATAATTGAACCGCGGCACAATTGCCAGATCCAATCGAGCATCAGTCACGTTTTGAACCAGATTCATGGCATTACCACTCTCAATGGTCAGTTTAACGCTGGGTTGATGTTCCTCAAAAATGGCGTTCAAAACCGGGCTCGCCACGTAAGTATAAATGCTGGCTATTCCTACCCTCAAGTTGGATTCCCGGATGGACTTTATAAAGCGGTCTGCTCCCAGAAGCTGGTGATAGATTTCCCTGGCATATTTAAAGACCTCCTGGCCTGAAGGAGTAAGAATGACCTGGTGTTTTTTGATATCCAGGAGCTTAACCCGAGTATATTCCTCCAGTGTTTTAATGCGGTAGGTAATGGCCGGCTGAGTGAGAAAAAGCTTTTCAGCAGCGGCCGTCATACTTTTTTCGGTAACTACCACATAAAATATTACCAGATTATCCGCATCCAGGTTAGGAAAAGTTTCCATATTTCAATAATATACTAAAACCTGACAAAATAATATAAACTTCCGGTTATGTTGCGGTGGTATCTTTAGACACCCGAAATTTGTTCAAGGGAATAATCACTTTTGGTCAGGTATGGCTGTTGGGCCGTTTAATAACCGAGTTGATATTTGAGTTGATCACTACGATTTTTGTTCCTTGCCGAAAGGCACCAAAATGGGAAGGGAGTAATCCCTGGAACTTCAATCCAGAATGGGGGAGACGCTGAAAGTTAAACCGCTGGTAGCTTTCTTTTTAAATCACGACACTTCAGCGTAATCGAATCCACTTGAATAAATGAGCAAAAGAAATAATCTCGGATGGAGTTTATTATGCGGGATTAAAAACTAAAATTCTATCTTAGTTCATCCCATTTGACCAGGCTGAAGTCAAAAACCGGTCCATCCTGGCAGACCTGTTTCAGCCCGTTAAGGGTTTTGATGGTGCAGGAGTAGCAAATGCCCATGGCACAGCCCATGCGTACTTCCAGTGAAACCTGGGTGGGCTTAGCCGCCAGCCAAATATCAGCTTTTTCAACTATGGCCTGATACATCGGCTGAGGCCCACATAAAAATATCTGGTCAGCCCAGGGAGTGTTTTTTTCGAGCAGACTGGTAATAAAACCGTGGTAGCCCTGGGATCCGTCTTCAGTGGCAGTCTGGTATTCCACACCGGGAGATATCGAATCTGAAGGGATGAGCCATTCGGAGCTTTTAGAACCTGCCAGCAATCTCACCGCCAGACCGTTCCGGACAGCCATATCTGCCAGATAGACCAGGGGTGCGATGCCCATACCGCCGGCTACAAGCAAGAGGCGGCGGCTGTTTCCGTTAACTATGAATCCGTTTCCAGCCGGACCTAAAATATCCAGCCTTTCTCCGGTCTTTCGCCGGGACAGCCAATCAGTCCCGCTGCCGACTACAGCCAGGAGAAAGTGCAATTGGTCACCCTCAACTCTGTGCAGACTGACAGGCCGGCGCAGCAAACGCTCCTGACCGAAGTCAGTAGCTATCATCACGAACTGCCCGGGTTTGGATACGGCTGCAATCTTTGATGACTGCACTTTAAGCAGGAATACACCGGGCATAATCTCATGATTTGAAATAACAGGCGCTAGTTCCTGTAACAACCTTTACCTCGTAAATATTTTCGGCCGGCAGCCTGCGCGTGAACCTTTTAATCTGAGTTAAGTCTCCTTGACCGGCTGCCGGCATTATTTCGGATTTAGTCTTCGACTACCGGATTATCCCGGTTACGATACTCATTGATGGGCTTGACACTAAAGTTTTTGGAACCGTTAATCAGAGCCTGCACTGCCACTCTGGCGGTATCCAGAGAGGTAAAACAGGGGATCCGTCTTTCTGCCGCCGTACGGCGAATCTGGAAGCCGTCCCGCAAAGGTATCCGCCCTCCGGTTATGGTATTTATTACCGCATTGACCGATCTGTCTACGATGACGTCCACCACATTGGGATGGCCTTCGTGCAATTTTTTGGTGGAGACAGTAACTTTCATCCCGGCCGCTTCGATCATGGCAGCAGTACCTTCAGTGGCATAGAGTTTATAACCCAGTTGAAAGAACTTGCGGATGATTGGCAAGGCTTCCGGTTTATCTTTGTCAGCTACGCTCAAGAGTACTCCGCCGGTAGGTTCAAGCATCATACCGGATGAAATCAGGGTTTTAACCAGTGCCGATTCAAAATCGTGGTCAATACCCATCACTTCTCCAGTGGATTTCATTTCCGGTCCCAGATAGGTATCCACACCAATCAATTTAGACATTGAGAAAACCGGAGCTTTAATGGCAATCAATTTTTGCTTTGGCCAAAGTCCGGTAAAATAACCCTGTTGTTTAAGAGTCTGTCCCAGAATGACCCGGGTGGCTACTTTAACCATGGGCACGCCGGTTACTTTGGAAATGAAGGGTATGGTACGGCTGGAGCGTGAGTTGACTTCCAGCACGTAAACGGTTGAACCTTTCCCGCCGGCATTGGGCATGATAATAAACTGGATGTTAAAGAGGCCGATGATATTCAGCCGGCGTCCGATTCGGATAGCGTAATCCACCATGGTATTGACTTCGGCCTCACTCAGATTGACGCCCGGATAAACAGACATAGCATCGCCGCTGTGCACACCGGCTCTTTCAATATGTTCCATTACTCCCGGAATGAGCACGTCTGTTCCGTCGCAGATGCAATCCACTTCACACTCTTTACCTTCCAGGTATTTATCAATCAGGATGGGATGTTTGGTATCCAGTTCAATGGCCAGAGACATATAGCGCACCAGTTCGGTGGCATTATGGACAATTTCCATGGCTCGTCCACCCAGTACATAGCTGGGGCGCACCATTACCGGATAGCCGATCAATTTAGCTACGTTGAGGGCGTCATCTATGGTTGTTACACCTGAGCCGGGCGGCTGCGGTATACCCATTTTACTCAGCACTTCTTCGAAGAGCCGGCGGTTTTCAGACAAATCAATATTGGCTGAACTGGTGCCCAGGATAGGTATTCCGGCGGTCGCCAGCGGATTGGCCAGGTTGATAGCGGTCTGTCCACCAAACTGGACTATTGCGGGAGTTAGCGGGCCGTCAGGTTCAGGACCACCGTTTTCATTATCAATTATGTCCCTCAAGCTCTCTTCATCCAGGGCTTCGAAATACAGGCGGTTGCTGGTATCAAAATCGGTAGATACAGTTTCCGGGTTGGAATTCACCAGGATGCTGCTATATCCTGCATCGCGCAACGCCCAGGAAGAATGGACTGAGCAGTAATCAAATTCTATTCCCTGTCCGATACGTATGGGGCCGCTGCCGATGACGACTGCCTTTTTCCCCTTCAGTGGTTCGGCTTCATTTTCGTGTTCATAAGCGCTGTAGAAATAGGGGGTTTCAGCTTCAAATTCAGCTGCGCAGGTATCCACCATCTTATAGACAGGGCGAATACCCCAGCCAATTCTCAACTTGCGTACCTGTTCGGGCAAACGGTCAGCCAGAGTGCCGATCTGCACATCTGAAAAGCCCAGCCGTTTGGCATCCCACATCAATTCAGGAGTCAGTGTTTCTTTCAGCAGACGTTTTTCCATGTCAATGATTTTAATGAATTTATGCAAAAACCACATATCATAACGTGTTTTCTTTTCAATAGCTTCCGGTGAGATACCGCGGCGTAGAGCGGCCATAATAGCCCATAAGCGTAAATCGTTAGGGTAAAGCGGGTAGCTGTCTATATTATCCGTCATTTCCCATTTGGGGTCTTCCCACAACAGAGAACGTTTACCAAATTCCAGCGAGCGTACTGCTTTTTGCAGTGCAGCTTCAAAAGTACGGTCTATGGCCATGGCTTCGCCGGTAGATTTCATCTGGGTGCCGATGACACGGTCGCCGGAGGCAAATTTATCGAACGGCCAGCGCGGAATTTTAACTACGCAGTAATCCAGAGCGGGTTCGAAGGCGGCAATTGTTTTACCGGTAACCTGGTTGGCTATTTCGTCCAGCCGCTTACCCACTGCAATCTTGCCTGCCACGCGGGCGATCGGGTAGCCGGTGGCTTTGCTGGCCAATGCGGAGCTGCGGCTGACCCTGGGATTGACTTCAATAACGAAGTAAGGTGTATTTCCATCGCGGTCGGGCGGATTGGGATGCAAAGCATACTGCACATTGCAGCCACCTTCGATTCCCAGTGTGCGGATAATATTGAGACTGGCCGTGCGCAGCATTTGGTACTCTTTATTGGTAAGAGTCTGGCTGGGGGCCACAATTATACTTTCGCCGGTATGCACTCCCATGGGGTCCAGGTTTTCCATATTACACACAGTGATGCAGTTATCGGCGGCATCACGCATAACCTCATATTCCAGCTCTTTCCAGCCGGCGATAGATTTCTCGAGCAAGACTTGATGAATGGGGCTGGCAGAAATTCCGCGATAGCAAATCTCCTCCAGTTCCTCCCAGGTATTGGCGATTCCGCCTCCGGTACCTCCCATTGTATAAGACGGGCGGATAATGAGCGGCAGGCCAATCTGTTTGGCTACTGCCCGGGCTTCATCCATGGAGTTGGCGATGGCGCTCTCCAGCACCGGTTCACCTATACTTATAAGGAGATTTTTAAACAGCTCACGTTCTGAAGCGTTACGAATGGTTTGGATCGGGGTTCCCAGACAGCGTATGTTATATTTATCCAGCACTCCGGCATCCGCCAGGTCAACAGCCAGGTTCAACCCGACTTGTCCACCCAGGGTAGGTAAGATGCCGTCCGGTCTTTCCTTTTCTATAATGCGGGTAACTGATTCAATCGTTAAGGGTTCAATATAAATCGCATCCGCTATTTCTTCATCGGTCATGATTGTAGCCGGGTTGGAATTAACCAGGATTGAGTATACCCCTTCTTCCCGCATGGCTTTACAGGCCTGTGTACCGGCATAGTCAAACTCAGCCGCCTGCCCGATAATGATAGGTCCAGAGCCGATAATCAATACTTTTTTCGGTTTATTTGCCAAGGTAGTCTCCTCTGTCTAAAATCTGTTTTTAATCCAGCTTATTTTCTTTTTTTACTTGGAACCATTTGGGGAGTGATGAGGTTTAAGCTCATTTCCCTCTATGCTCTTTAACCATTTCTACGAATTTATCAAACAAGTAGCGGCTGTCCCAGGGGCCGGGCGAATCTTCAGAATGGTACTGGATGGAGAAAATGGGTAGCTGCTTATGTTTTAACCCCTCCACTGTACCGTCATTCAGGTTATAGTGGGTTATTTCCAGTTCATCCGGCAGGCTTTTAGGATCAACGGCGTAGCCGTGGTTTTGTGCGGTAATATGGGCTCGTCCGGTAGCCAGCTCCTTGACCGGATGGTTGCCGCCGCGATGACCAAATTTGAGTTTAAAGGTCTTGCCTCCGAAGGCACGTGCGATAAGCTGATTGCCCAGGCAAATGCCGGTGATGGGTTTTTTTCCGATCAATCCGCGTACGGTATCAGATGCATATTGCAGCAGTTCAGGATCACCCGGTCCGGGTGACAAGAATATACCATCCGGGTTCAAACTGAGGATTTCGTCGGCCGAAGTGGTGCATGGTACCACGGTGACAGAGCATCCCCGCTGAGCCAGTTGACGCAGGATGTTATATTTAACACCACAGTCCAAGGCTACAATCTTATATTCGGGCCATTCTTTTTCCAGGTTTTTCATCCCGCAACAGAGGGGCGCACCTTTCTCGCGACCATCGCATTTGGCTTTGAAGGAACAGGTACGGCAAGGCAGTCCCCATTGATATTTGGCTGGTGTGGTAATACCCTTAACGAAATCAATAGAATCGTAATCCGGCATACTTTTCAGGGCTTCCAGCGCCTGCTGGGGTGATAACCGTGTGGTTATATAGCCCATCATCACGCCGTGACTGCGAAGTTTGCGTGTTAAGGAGCGCGTATCAATCCCCCAGATTCCGGGAATGTTATTTGAATGTAGATACTGATGTAAGGTTTTATTACTTAAATAATGACTGGGTTCTTTACACTCTTCCCTGACGACGAAACCGCGGACTTGTATTTGGCGTGATTCAAAATCCAGATCGTTGATACCGTAATTTCCGATCATTGGATAAGTGGGTAATACAATTTGTCCGGCATAAGAAGGATCGGTCAGTATTTCCTGATATCCCATCATGCTGGTATTGAATACCACTTCACCGTAACTATCAGATTCTGCACCAAAAGAATAACCTTCATAGAAGGTCCCGTCATGGAGTGCCAGTATTGCGCGCGTGGACATAATTTCACAACCTTTCTTTAAAAATTTTCCTGTCTTCTAAAAGAACTCTAACTAATACAGTATTCCCGGATTACAAATTCCATACCCTTTGTCCGCGATAAAATGTCATCCTGACCCGACCCTTTAAAGTAGTCCCGTTTAGCGGAGTGTTTTTGCCTTTGGAAGCGAACGTCCGGCTGTCAACCACCCACTCCATATTCGGGTCAACTAAAGTGACATCCGCCTGATTGCCAATTACCAGTGTTCCGGTGAGGCCGTGTTTGTATCCTAGAATAGATGCTGGACCGCAGGTCAGTTTGGAAATAAGCAGATCAATATCCAGCTTACCGGAATGTACCAGTCCCATCAGCATCCCAAGGGCGGTTTCCAGTATAGAAATTCCGAAGGGTGCATAGGCAAATTCGCTGTCTTTTTCCAACTCGGTATGCGGAGCGTGGTCGGTGGCAATGGCATCTATTGTGCCGTCTTTCAATCCCTCTAACAGGGCTTGAATATCTTTTTGGGTACGCAGGGGAGGATTCACTTTGGCGTTGGAAACATAGCCCATCACCAAATCCTCAGTTAAGGTTAAATGATGCGGAGTGACCTCTGAGGTTATTTTTAAACCTTTCTTTTTGGCGGAACGGACCAGTTCCACCGAGCCTGCGGTGCTTAAGTGGCAGAGGTGCAATCTGGCGCCGGTTAGTTCTGCCAGAGCAATATTACGGTGGACCATGATTTCTTCCGCCGCGGACGGGATGCCGGCGAGTCCCAGCCGGGTAGAAATAATGCCTTCGTTAATTTGTCCGCCATCAGTCAAGACTTTATCTTCACAATGTTCCATTACCGGTAGTCCGAATGCCCGGCTGTAATCCAGCGCCTGCCGCATCAGGCGGGAGTTCATCACCGGATTGCCGTCATCGCTGAAAGCGACAACTCCCGAATCGGCCAGTTCTCCCATTTCGGCTAGAATTTCTCCTTTGCGTCCCTGTGTGATACACCCTATCGGTAGTACTCTGACCACTCCCTCGGTGGAGGCTTTTAGTTTTATATAATCTACAACAGATTGATTATCTATGGCGGGCTCGGTGTTGGGCATACAGCAGAGTGTCGTAAAACCTCCCCTGGCGGCTGCCTGTGTGCCGCTGGCAATAGTCTCTTTGTCTTCAAACCCCGGATCGCGCAAGTGACAGTGCAAATCGATAAAACCAGGGCAGGCAATCAGATCGCCGGCGTCAATAACCTGGTAGTCATGTTCCGGCGGCAGTTGCCCGGCTTGGCCTATCCACTTGATCAGGCCGTCGGAAATCCATAGGCTGCCTTTGTTATCCATCTTCTGAGCCGGGTCAATGATGCGTGCGTTTTGTATCAACCAGGAATTCATGCTTTTTTCCCTCCAGCCAGCAAGTAGAGTAACGCCATGCGTACCGCTACGCCGTTGGTCACCTGCTCGTTAATCACAGATTGCCGAGAGTGGGCTACTCCTGAAGCAATCTCCAGCCCCTCATTCATCGGCCCCGGATGCATCACCAGGGCTTGAGGTTTGGCCAGTGTAAGTCGAGATTCATTTAGCTGGTAAAGGCGCGCATATTCACGCAGGCTGGGAAGCAGGCCGCTTTGCATTCGTTCCAATTGCAGGCGTAAAACCATCACCACATCTGCATCGCGAAGGGCTTTTTCAATATCCATTTGCACTTTGACTTGCGGGAAGAGTGGGCCGTTACAATTCAGACCTGCAGGCAGCAGCGTAGGCGGACTGCAAATTGTGACATCTGCGCCCATTATAGTCAGTCCCCAGATATTGGAACGGGAGACGCGGCTGTGTTTGACATCCCCGATTATGGTAACTTTTAAACCTTTCAGGCGGCCGAGGTGGGCTTTCATAGTATACATATCCAGCAGTGCCTGGGTGGGATGAGCATGCCAGCCGTCTCCGGCGTTGATGATGCCGGCTTTAACGTATCTGGCTGCCAAATTGGGTGCGCCGGAAGCCGGATGGCGCATGATTATTATGTCGGCTCCCAGTGATTCCAGTGTCAAAAAGGTATCAATCAATGATTCGCCTTTGGTGACGCTGGATGTAGAAGCAGACAGGTTGGAAACATCCGCGCTCAGGTTTTTCGCTGCCAGTTCAAAAGACAAGCGGGTGCGCGTACTGTTTTCATAAAATAAGGTCATTACCGTTTTTCCCCGCAAAGCCGGCACTTTTTTAACCGGCCGTCCCAGCACTTCTTTCATCGAGTCGGTAATATGCAAGACCAGGTCGATTTCCTCGGTGGAAAAATCATCCAGGTCAAAGATATGCTGGTGCCGCCAGGCGCTGGCGGACAAAGAAGATTTGGTTGTTAATTGCAGGGTTGCCCCGTCTTCTTGCCAGTTAGATGCCATTAGTTTGTGCCTCCCCCATTCGTCTGGCTAATGCTGACCTGGTCCTGTCCGTCAACTTCCATCAGTTCAACCTTGATGTTTTCGGATCGGGAGCTGGGAATGTTTTTACCGATGTAGTCCGCCCGGATGGGAAGTTCGCGATGGCCGCGGTCAACCAGAACGGCTAGCTGAATGGTTGCCGGTCGTCCGTAATCAATCAAAGCATCCAGGGCGGCGCGGGTGCTGCGTCCGGTGTAAAGAACATCATCGGCCAGCACTATAGTT
>DATIKD010000223.1:0-6763 GCA_035477965.1 Dehalococcoidales bacterium
GCCGTTCAGCACAAAAAAGCGTTCAGAAAGATGTTGCTGGGCATTTTTTACCGCACCAGCCGTATTCAAGGGCTGGCTTTCCAGCGAATAGGTCAACCTGGCATTAAGTCGGCTGCCGTCCTGGAAATAGTCATCCATCAATTTGGGCAAATGCCCCTGTGCCAGAATTATATCGTTCACGCCGTGCCGGCCCAGGTAGTGGATGACATGCTCAAGAAAAGGGATGTTCATAACGGGCACCATAGCTTTGGGCATATGGCAGGTCAAGGGGCGCAGACGGGTAGCCTCACCCCCCACCAAAATCAAGGCTTGCATACCGGCGGCCTCCTGATAAATTTTCTTAATTATAATATAAAATCCAATTCTTCATACAACCCGCCGGTTAAGTTTTCGGCGGTCCAGGTTTACCGGATAAAATGGCAGTCAAAACACTAAATTAACAACAGGCACGAAAAAGCTGAAAACCGGCAAAAGATTGATAAATACGCATTTTCTCAACCTGGTAAACAGCCGCTTTTTACCCGGATCGTTCTACAACAGTTATCAAGACGCTTGTAGACAGGGCGGGACTTCCTCTACCATTAAATTTGTTGCTGTTTTGACTTTCTCGCTGTTCTTTAGCTGAAGATAAACCGAATTTCCGACCTGTCTTGCCGACTTTTCAGAGCCTCAAAATCGCCCGCAGAAAACTATTGACAATCACTATCCGTTGTGGTAAAAATATGTGTGCACCACAAGATATAGGGTGTGTATGTATGAAATGTCCTTTTTGCGGGCATTCGGATTCAAAAGTCATAGACTCCCGCGATGTCAACGATGGCATCCGGCGGCGAAGGCAGTGTTTAGGCTGTCAGTCCCGCTTTACCACTTATGAACGTTTACAACCGGCCAGTCTGTTTATTCTGAAAAAAGATCAGCGCAGAGAGGAGTTTAACCGCGAAAAGCTGTTAACCGGAGTGCGCAAAGCCTGTGAAAAACGTCCGCTGCCGACAGGTTCAGTTGAGCGACTGGTAGATGAAATTGAAGCTGAACTGTACAACCAGGGCAAAAGTGAAATACCCAGCACGCTGATAGGCGATCTGGTGATGGCCAAGCTAAAGGAATTGGACTATATAGCCTATATCCGGTTTGCCAGCGTCTATCGAGAATTTGCCGATATACGGGCATTAAAAGAGGCAGTAGATAATCTGGTAGTTACCCAGAAAAATCCATTGCCGGGACAGTTGCCGCTGATACCGGATAATAAAATAGTTAAAACTCTTCGCCCCAAAAAATAGAGTGCCGCGAACCCGGAATAATCTAGCTATATTATCTTAACCAGGAGCATCCTATGCCCGTGAACCGAACCCAAATCGCCCGCGCCATTTTCTCTGCGGCGGAGTCCATGGGTATCTCCGATAGAGAAAAAATTGAACGGATTGTTGACCAGGTAATAGAACGCACCGAACCCCGTTCTCTGCCCGGGATGGAAGGCCTTATTTCGGATGCTAAAGGCAAAATGAAATTTACGCCCTCGGTGAGCGAAATACAAAATATGGTAAAAGAAATCCTGGCTGAAGAAGAACAAGCAGAACTTAAAAACCTTAAGAAGGAGCAGCCTGAAATGGAGACCACCTTGACCAAACCCGAAATAAAAGTGCTGAGCCAGGCTAAACCCGTAGTAAAAGACTCCGGCGGGCTGGCTTTAACTGAAAACGCCCTGCATGTCCTGGAAAAACGCTACTTGAAGAAAGATAAAAACGGACACCCGGTTGAAACACCGGTTGAACTATTCCGGCGGGTTGCCCGGACCATCGCCGCAGCCGACTTAAAATATAATCCCAAAGCGGATGTAAAGGCCCGGGAAGAAGAATTCTACCGGGTCATGACCAGCCTGGAATTTTTACCTAATTCACCGACCTTAATGAACGCCGGTCGGGAACTGGGCCAGCTTTCCGCCTGCTTCGTACTGCCGGTTGGAGATTCAATGGAAGAAATATTTGATTCGGTGAAATATACCGCCCTAATCCATAAAAGCGGCGGCGGCACCGGCTTCTCATTCTCGCGTTTGCGACCGCATCAGGACCGCGTGGGATCAACCGGCGGCGTGGCCAGCGGCCCGGTCTCTTTTATTCGCGCCTTTGATACCGCCACAGATGTCATCAAGCAGGGCGGTATGCGGCGCGGCGCTAACATGGGTATTTTAAACGTGGACCATCCGGATATCGAAGCTTTTATCGATGCCAAAAAGGACTTGACTGCACTGACCAACTTCAATCTCTCGGTAGCCATCACCAGTGAATTTATGGAAGCGGTTAAGACCGGTAGTGACTATAATTTAGTAAACCCTCATAACAAAGAGGTGACCGGAAAACTAAATGCGAAAAAGATCTTCGAAAAAATAGTAGACGGAGCCTGGAAAACCGGTGATCCCGGCATTGTTTTTATCGACCGCATAAATAAAGACAATCCTACTCCGCAACTGGGTAAAATAGAAAGCACCAATCCCTGCGGGGAACAGCCGTTGCTGCCCTTTGAATCCTGCAACCTGGGTTCCATCAACCTGGCCCGCATGCTAAAAAAGAGTGCCAAAAAATGGGAATTGGATTGGCCCAAACTGGCCAGGACAATTCACCTGGCGGTGCGCTTTCTGGACAACGTGATTGATGTGAACAAATTCCCGCTGCCGCAGATTGAAGCCCGTACCCTTGAAACACGCAAAATCGGACTGGGTGTAATGGGTTTTGCCGATATGCTGATGCAAATCGGCGTAGCTTACAATAGTGAAGAAGGGCTTAAAACAGCCGAAGATGTGATGCGTTTTATCAACGATGAAGCCTTCAAAGCTTCACTGGAACTGGGCGCCGAGCGCGGCGTTTTCCCGGCCTTTACCGGCAGTATATATGATAAAGCGGGTGGGCCCCGGGTCAGAAATGCCGCCCGCACTACCATTGCGCCTACCGGTACCCTGAGTATTATCGCCAGTTGTTCCGGCGGCATTGAGCCGGTCTTTGCCCTCAGTTTTACGAAAAATATCCTGGACGGCGCTCAACTGGTGGAGGTCAATCCTTACTTTGAGGAAACCGCCAAACGCGGCGGTTTTTACTCCGCTGAATTGATGCAGAAACTGGCCGAAGGAACGCATATATCCGATATCCCCGGCATACCGGAAGACACTAAGAAAATTTTTGTTACAGCGCATGAAATTTCTCCTGAATTCCATGTCAAAATGCAGGCCGCTTTCCAGAAACACACTGATAATGCTGTTTCCAAAACAGTTAACTTCCCGCGTACCGCCACGCGGGAAGACGTGGCCAAAGTGTATTTAATGGCTTATGAAAACGGGTTAAAAGGTATCACTATCTACCGTGACGGCAGCCGGGAAGGGCAGGTCTTGACCACCGGCAAAGAAAAGAAAGCTGAAGCCAAAGCGGTTGAACAGTCTCCCACAGCGCGTACTCCCCGCCAGCGGGCTAAAATAACTACGGGCATCACCGAAAAAGTCACTACCGGCTGCGGCAATATTTATATCACCGTCAATTCGGATGATCACGGAATCTGTGAGGTATTTTCGCATCTGGGAAAGGCCGGCGGTTGTGCTGTAGCCCAACTGGAGGCCACCTGTCGCCTGATTTCTCTGGCGCTCCGGTCGGGTGTCGATGTTGAGTCAGTGGCCAAACAACTGCGCGGCATCCGCTGCCCATCCATCGCCTGGGAGAACGGTAAATCCGTGCTGTCCTGCGCGGATGCTATTTCCAGCGTCCTGGAAAAATACACCGAAGCCGGCAAAGCGGCTGTCGCCGCCCAATCTAAAGGCAACGGCCATACCGCCGGCAGCCAGGGGGGTAATATACAGGACTTCGGACTGGTTAAAAATACCGCCGGCCAGTGCCCGGAGTGTGCTAACCTGCTGGTTTATCAAGAGGGCTGTTTTGTCTGCCCGGGCTGCGGCTATACCAAGTGCTAATCCGGACCTTAGAGCTTTAACTGCCGTTGGTAGAAATTCTGAGCGAGTGCTTGTTTTCAAATCTATTGGCGAAAAGAGTGCCGTTCCAGACTTGCCTGGTCACTGGTCGGCTGGCTAGTTACAGTCCGGCAAAAAAGAATGCGATTCACTGGCACGATCGAGAAAAAGCGGGACCTCTGAACAAAAAAGAGCAGCGGAAAACTGCCATCTGAGTGTTATTTTTTAAAAGGTGCGAAACCCCGGCTAGAGTAGTATAATGGTATTATTGGTTTAGGTACTTTTAAAAATTAAGGTCACAGGCAGTAACCTCAAGCCTATCCGTGTTTTGAGGTCGCCGGTAAAAACTATTGCGGGCAGTCATAAAATGGTGGGATGAATAAAAAACTGTCTCGCATTTAATATAGTTATCGGTACACCGGAGGGTTACAGGGTTACTAGAATTTTTAGGAAAGGAAGGTGTAAGCATGAAAAAGTTTATATTCGTTACACCGGATGGATTATCTTTCAAACCCAGTTGTGATAGCCCCGCACCCGAATTCATGGATATAGAAATAATGGGACACGGCCCCGAGACCTCGATCCAGGATGCAATCAGCGACCTGATTGAACTCAACGAAAGTGCCAGGCAGGGACATCTGGATAAACCTTTTACACTCAGGATAGAAAATAAATATCACCGAAGTTTTTGGGTACGCGATAACCGCACCAAAATCTGCATAGCTGGCTAGACCGAAGTATAACTTATGAGTATTGGCCAGGTGATTTTGGAATAAACGAGAGGGACTTAAAACCAAAATCTGCCGTCGAACGGCCTCCGATGAAGTTGAGATATATCGCCGGTTTTGGTGCATATCCTCGGAACGGTTTAACCCTGTAGATGACGGACCAGGGAAAACCACCTTCACACCGGGGGGCTATTGAGAGGCGCAAATCAAGTCTTAAAAAAGAGAGGCGGGTTAAAATCCCGCTTCTTTGTTTTCCGGAGGCTGAACCGCCAACCAGATTTGTTTCCCTCCCGGGCTTCAGATCTGATAGACTGGTGATTAGCCAAGATGAAACATTCAATAACCTGGGATGAACAGCAAAAAGCCCGCCGGCGCCTTGAGAAAGAAACGGGCGCCCGTACTAAAGACTGGGGCGGGAAACTGCCGTTTGCTTTCGTTTATCCCAACTCTTATTTTATTGGCATGTCCAACCTGGGATTACAGGCAGTTTACGGATATCTGAATCAGCGCCCGGACTGCCTCTGTGAAAGAGTCTTCTGGGAAAAAGAAAACAGCCTGAACCGGACTACGCCGCTTTCAGTCGAATCCCAGCGACCTCTGACAGACTTCGCCGTTCTGGCTTTTTCACTTAATTATGAAATTGATTTTTTCAACCTCGCTCCCATTCTTGAATCCAGCAATATCCCTCTTTATTCAGAAGAACGAGATGAAACGATGCCTCTTATTATCGCCGGCGGGCCCTGCGTGACCGCCAACCCCTTACCCGTGTCACCTTTCTTTGATTGTCTTTGCATCGGTGAGGCTGAGGCCATTCTGCCGCATATTTTATCCCGCTTAGCCGATGGTCTGGGCGGTAAACGAGAAGGTCTCCTGCAGGAACTGGCCCAAATTGAAGGAGTCTGGGTTCCACGTTATCCACAGCCGCGGCAGGTGGTCAGACAATATGTAAAAAACCTGAATGAACATCCGGTACACTCCATTGTCCTGACCCGTGAAACTGAACTGGGCGACCTGTTTCTGGTTGAAACCGGTCGCGGCTGCGCACACGCCTGCCGCTTTTGCCTGGTCAGCAGCGCCTTCAGCCCGATGAGATTTCATCAGCTCGATTCTATCCTGAGACAGGCTGAAGACGGGTTGAAGTTACGGGCCAGGATTGGACTGGTCGGTCCCGCAGTTACGGATCATCCCCAAATCGAAGAATTATTGGATCAATTGCTGAATCAAAAAGCGCAGATATCGATCAGCTCACTGCGAATTTCATCGCTCAATGGTTCTTTGCTAAAAAAAATGGTTAAGGGTGGACTGCGTTCAGTGGCACTGGCGCCGGAAGCCGGCTCACCCTGCCTGCGCGGGGTAATTAAGAAAGGCCTTTCAGAAGAGCAAATCCTGGCGGCCGTACGCCTGGCGGCCGAAGCCGGAATGCAGCAAATAAAGCTCTATTTTATGGTTGGCTTGCCTCAGGAGACCGACTCTGATATTCAGTCTATTGTGGATTTAACCCTGAAGGGAAAAGCTCTGATCGAAAAAGCGGGCAGCCAGGCCCGCTTGACGCTCAATATCTCCCCATTCATTCCCAAGGCCGGCACTGTTTTTCAGTGGCTGCCCATGGCCGGACTGAAGGACATCCAGAGCCGGATCAGCTTAATAAAAAACCAACTGACTTCCAGAGGAGTAAAAATCAACTCTGAAAGTCCGCTTTGGAGCGAAGTGCAGAGTGTGCTTTCACGGGGAGACAACCGCCTCGCGGCGGTGCTGGCCGATATGCGCAAAGAAGCCCTGCCGGATTGGCGGGATGCCATCGCCAAACACAGGCTTGATTTAGACTATTTTGCCCACCAGAGATGGGACACCGCCCAAAAACTGCCCTGGCACTTTATCGATTCCGGCGTGCCGGTGACCAAAATTAAGGCAGAATTGAATCAGGCACTGGGAGACTCTCAGGCTTGCGACGACGGAAAATAGAGAAGCTCCCCTGCGTCTTCGTTATAATAAGCGCCGTTACAAATTCGGGCTATTCCCGTTGCCGGAAGGCGGCGGCCGATCGTTCTCTCCCTGCCCCCGCCTCTGTTCAAGTTTCTTTTTCCATTCTCGA
>DATIKD010000224.1:0-3638 GCA_035477965.1 Dehalococcoidales bacterium
ATACCATGATAGCCTCCATGATGGAATTGACCAACTATCTGGATGATGTCCGTAATGCCGGGGCGGTCAGTCCGGCGGCCTGGAATAATGTGATTGAAACTCTGATGCTGCTGCTGGCACCCACGGCTCCGCACCTGGCGGAAGAATTATGGGCATTATCCGGTCGCAAGTACAGCATCCATAATCACAAATGGCCGGTATGGGATGAAAAACTGATAAAAGTGGAAGTGGTGACGCTGGTGGTCCAGGTCAACGGCAAATTGCGTGACCGCATTGAAGTTCCGGTTACAATCACTCTTGAGGAAGCCCGGAAACTGGCTTTGGAGAGTCCCAGGGTGAAACCCCAACTAGAGGGCAAACAACTGGTTAATGCCATCTATGTGCCGGCAAAACTGGTTAACCTGGTAGTGAGGTAACAGCAGTGTCGCTCCCGGATATTCGGGCTAATGTCGGATGGCTGAACCTGCGCCTGGCCGCGGCCTGTCAGCGGGCCGGACGGGCGGTTTCCGAAGTGACTCTGGTAGCGGTTACCAAGAACATAGAAGTTTCAGCCATACGCGAGGCCCATCAGGCCGGCCTCCGCCATTTTGGTGAAAACCGGGTACAGGAAGGACTGGCGAAGTTTCCTCAACTAACTAATTTGGATCCGCCCCCTGTTCGCCATCTGATTGGGCATCTCCAGTCCAACAAAATCAAGTCCGCACTCGAGAATTTTGATATAATACACAGTCTGGATTCAGTTGAGCTGGCTGAGAAAATCAGCCGCCGCTGTCACCAGCCTTATCCGATTCTGCTGGAAGTTAACATCGGCGGTGAAAGTAGTAAAAGCGGGTTTGCACCCGGGTCTGTTTTCGAGGCCTTCAAACAAATATCTTGCCTGCCCAATCTGGAAATCAGGGGATTGATGACCGTAGCCCCTGTTTTTCGTAACGTTGAGGATGTTCGACCGGTTTTCAGGATGCTGCGTGAATTGCGGGATAAACTGGGTTTGCAGGAACTTTCCATGGGGATGTCAGACGATTTTGAGATTGCGATTGAAGAAGGCGCTACTCTGGTCAGGATTGGCAGGGCTATCTTCGGAGAAAGGACCGGCTGATTAAACGGGACTGGGGTTTAGACAGTCTGAAAACAGAAAACGGAGGAGAAGATTTGAAAATCGGATTTGTGGGCGGCGGCAATATGGCGGAGGCTATGTTGTCCTCAATTTTAACCCGAGGTATTTCTGGTCTGGATGAAATCCGGATCAGCGATACACTCCCTGCCAGGCGTGACTATCTGCAAAGCCAATATCGGGTCAGTGTGACGCCGGATAATCCGGTGGCCTGTCAGGGGCGAGACATAGTGATACTGGCAGTCAAACCCCAGGTCTTGAATGATGTAATGGCCGGGTTAAAAAACCAATTAACAGCCGAACAACTGGTTATTTCAATTATTGCCGGAAAGAGTATAAATACCCTCAGCCTGGGTCTGGGGCACTCCTGTATTGTGCGTTCGATGCCCAATACACCCGCTCAGATAGGAGAGGGTATGACTGTTTGGACCTCCACTCCGTCAGTCACTGCCCGGCAGCGGTCTTATGCAGCCTCCATACTGGGAGCTATGGGGCTGGAAATTGAAGTGGATGATGAGAAATATCTGGATATGGCTACTGCTGTCAGCGGCAGTGGGCCGGCCTATCTTTTTTTGTTCGTCGAATCCATGATTGAAGCGGCGGTGAAATTGGGATTTACCGCCGAAACAGCCCAAAAGCTGGTTATGCAGACTTTGCTGGGTTCGGCTCATTTACTGCATAAATCGGGTAGAACGCCTCAGGAATTGCGCCGGATGGTCACCTCACCCGGCGGTACTACGGCTGAAGCTATCGCCACCTTTGAAAAAGGCGGTTTCACTCAACTAATCGCCGAAGCCGTTAAAGCCGCCCACCTGAAAGCCCAGAAGTTGGGCAGTTGAAGGGAGACCCCTTACAAGGACTCTCCTTTAAGGAGAGTCCTTGTAAGGATTAAAAGTAGTGGATTTTTTTTAAAATTAGTTGTAAGATAGGGGCATATGAACTGGTTAGATATTGTAATCCTGGTTTTTCTGGCTATCGCGGTAATCGGTGGGATAAAGAACGGGTTTATCAAGAGTTTATTCTCGCTGGCCGGTCTGATAGTCGGGGTGGTGCTGGCCGGGCGCTTTTATACCACCCTGGCCGGTTATCTGACCTTTATTCCGGATGAAAAAATAGCCAGCATTGTGGCCTTTCTGATTATCTTCGCCCTGGTCAGCCTGATTGCGGCTCTGCTGGGTATGATTTTTACCCGTATTGCGTCTGCTATTATGCTGGGGTGGCTCAACCGCTTGCTGGGCGGAGTTTTAGGATTAGTCCTGGGGGCAATTTCTATCGCGGTTGTACTGGTAATACTGATGAAATTTACGGGCATAGGGGACTTTGTTTCCGAATCTTTTCTGGCCAGTTTCCTGATAGACAAGCTGCCCTTAGTTCTGGCCTTGCTGCCTAAAGAGTTTGACGTTATAGAAGATTTTTTCAAATAGACCACTTTTTGATTACCTTGAAATAAAAAGGCCCGGATTTTTCCGGGCCTTTTTATTGGCTTTCACACTGAATTTGGATTATTTCTTGACAGGCTGAGGAGCACCCACCGGGCAGACTTCAGCGCATTTTGCGCATTCGTCACATTTGGCCGGATCAATCTCGTAGATCGAAGATCCTTCTTTGATTGCGCCGGATGGACATTCAGATTCGCAGGCTCCACAACTGATGCAGTCATCGGTAATTTTATACGCCATTACTAAACTTCCTCCTGAAATAATATTATACATTCTTTAATAATTAAGGGTTTTTGTCAAATAAGTCGGGTTTGCGGCAAAATTTTTTTCTCAGCGCCGCAGCCACATTGGCCGGCACCAGGGTCTCAATATTGGCTCCCAGGCTGGCGGCTTCTTTCAGCATGCTGGAGCTAACAAATTGATACTCTGCCGAGGCCATTAAACAGATGTTTTCCAGTTCCGGGAAAAGGTTTCTGCTCATCATGGCCAGGTTGAATTCTTTTTCAAAGTCGCCGCCCATGCGCAGGCCGCGCACCATGACGCTGGCATTGACCCTTTTGGCCAGGTCGCCGGTTAAACCGGTATAAGGCATCACTTCAATGTTCAGATTGTTGGCAAAAGCCCGTCTAGCCAGCGCTACGCGCTCCTCAGTATTAAAGAGCAGCGTTTTCTCGATCGGGGCATGATAGATCGCGACAATCAGCTTATCGAAAAGTTTACTGGCGCGTAAGGCAATATCAAAGTGTCCATTGGTCAGCGGATCAAAACTACCGGGATAAATAGCGATAGTCAATTCACAACCTCCTTATGATATAAGGCTATAATGCTGTCGCCGTGCCGCCGCTCCTTAATCAAAAGTAAGGGTAAATAGCTAGCTCCCAGGGTTAAATGCGGAGAATGAGTCACAGCCACAATAGTTTTTGCGCCTACCAGTTTGGAGTTTGCCAATTTGGTGATAGTCTCCCCGATTAGTTGATTACGATAAGGCGGATCCATAATAATTATATCGTATTCCTTATCCAGAATCGAAATGGCCTTTTCAACTTCGATACAATATATTTTGGCCCGGTCAGCCAGTCGGGTCTTTT
>DATIKD010000225.1:0-7099 GCA_035477965.1 Dehalococcoidales bacterium
CAATTTATTATATCACACTGCCCGTGATTTGCAATAATAACTACTTAAACGCACAACTTCACCCCGACGCTCCCATTAGCGCCTGGTGTGAATGAAAAATGGAATAACTTTTTTCTCTATCCAATTATCTCATGAACAATATTTTTGAGCAACCTTAAAAATGAACAATGAGCCCAAATATGATTTCAGAGTAGCATTCAGTCCAAATTTGGCATATACTCGAAAGTGTAAGTATTATGTTATTAGAGGATAAGGAGACGACAAACCTATGATTGTGGAAATGCGTTTAAGGGCATCCAAGACTGAAATCGATGCCGTTGTACTGCGGGCCAAATCACTTGGTTTTAAGACTCAACTCAATGTAGGTACAGACAAAACCGTAATTGCCATTTTGGGAGGTAATACCGGCCAGGTTTCAACCGATATCTTTGCAGTTCTGCCAGGCGTTGAGGGTGTCACCCGCATTATGAAACCCTATAAACTGGCCTCGCGTGAATTTATCCCTCAAAGTACGGTCATTAAAACAGGCAGAGTGGAAATAGGCGGTAACCGTCTGGTTATAATGGCCGGACCGTGTGCCGTTGAAAGCCAAAAACAATTAGAGGAAGCTGCCCAAATAGTTAAAAATGCGGGAGCGTCCGTGATGAGGGGAGGAGCTTATAAACCGCGAACCTCGCCATTCAGTTTTCAAGGTTTGGAAGTAACAGGATTGGAATATCTGTCTGAGGTCAGAAAAAAATTTGATATTCCAGTAGTAACCGAAGTGGTTGACTCACATCACGTAGAACAGGTGGCTCGTTACGTTGACATTCTTCAGGTAGGCGCACGCAATATGCAAAATTTTACCCTTTTGACTGAAATGGGTAAAATTAAAAAACCTGTTATCTTAAAGCGCGGATTGGCCAATACCATTACTGAGTGGTTAACCGCAGCCGATTATATTCTGGCTGGGGGCAATCTGGATGTTATACTGTGTGAACGAGGTATTCGTACCTTTGAGGACAGCACACGCTTTTCCATGGATATCTCATCCATCCCTGTTATTAAGAAGAACAGCCATCTACCGGTTATTGTGGATCCCAGTCATGCTGCCGGACATTACTCCCTTGTCCCCGCCCTGGCTCGAGCTGCCATCGCCGCCGGAGCTGACGGCCTCTTGATTGAAGTCCATCCCAATCCCAAAGAAGCCCTGGTAGACGGCCTTCAATCTTTGACTCCTTCAGATTTTAAACGCTTGATGGGTGAATTGAAACAAATTGCCGCCGCCATCGGTCGCACAATCTGACTCCGGCTGGCTTAACGCCTCTCTAAATTACAGGGCATTGTTTCCCAGATCTTTCCCTGTAACCGGAAGATGTCATTGTATTCCGTTCTTTATTTTTCCCTGCTTCCGGTGTTATATTATCTGCAGGACGCCTTGATAAGGAGTGCATTCTATAAAATGCCGCACACTTACATTTCCCCCTCCAATACTTTCAGCCTTGAATACCCTGATGATTGGAGACTCGAGAAAGAAATGGACGGCACCCTCAGACTAAACCGTAAAACCGGCTTTTTGAAAAAAGACAGCCCTTTTTCGTTGAGGATAACACCGCTGGTTTCCGATGAAATTATTTCTCCGGAAGCCTACAAAGCCCTCTTGACTATTCGCCGCAAACAGCATCAGAATTTAACGGTGATAGAGTCGGACTTCAATTTCACCATGAATTTCCACATTCTAAAATACCAAAAAGAAATATATCTGGATGTTAAAGACCGCACATTTTTATTTCTGCAGGACTACTGGGAACTTATTATCAGTAATCGCATTTTTACCTGCTGGTTCACGGCCAAACAGGGTGAAGAGAATTCACCTCAGGCTCTGGAAGAGAAAGCTGCCGCGGAGAAAATCCTGAATTCCATTAAACTCCTGTGAATTGAAAATATGATTCCAGCCTGGCTTATGTGGGTGAGGGTCCCATTAACAGACCGCGCCGCACTGCAACGCGTTATTACGTTCCGTCACAAAACACTAATATCGATGGAGTATTTCCTCTCATCCTTTTCGCCGGAGCTTGGTGAAAATGATGAGAGGGATTATTAGTACATATTCTTCGAGCTGACACCCGGCACATTCTCAGACGCCATCAGCCAGCCACTTTTGCACATCTGTTAATGATTTCAGAATAAGATGCCCGAAAGCTCTGACTTCCTCCGTAGGCTGGACCAGGTCAGGTATTTGAATCACGGTCAGACCGGCAGCCAGGGCTGAGCGTACTCCATTTTCGGAATCTTCCAGCGCCAGGCAATCTTCCGGTTTGTTACCCAATCTTTGGCAGGCTGTTCTGTAAATTTCCGGATTAGGTTTGCCGTTTTTTATTTGGTCTCCGCCTATCACAAACCCGAAATATGGCAGTATACCGGCATTCTCCAACATTTTTATAGCAGTGGAATGTCGGGTAGACGTAACAATTACCGGTTGGGTTTCATGCCGGTGTAAAAATTCCAGCAGATTAACCACACCCTCTTTATGCGGGATGGGCAAGTTTTCCACCCTGTATGTAAATTTCTGGTTCCATATTCTGGAAATAACATCATACGGAAAAGACGGGCCGTAGCCTTCCTGCAAAATCTCGCGAGTACGAGCGTAATTGGTTCCGATACAGCGGTGATATACTTTCAAATCCGGGTTCAGTCCTTGCTCCTGGCAAGCTTCCACAAAAGCTCTGAGTGCAATTGTTTCCGTATCCAACAGTAAACCGTCCATATCAAAGACAATCGCTTTAAAATATTTCAATTCGTGACCTCCGTTGTCATCATAACACAGAGCGTGTATGCCTTTTAAATTTTGGTCTGTTTCGGTTGTCGGTATCTATCCAGGAGCTAATTTGTGAGAATTATGGCAATAGTGATAGAATGCTGTTAACAAAATGATACGAATTTAGGCCTGAAGCACCGCCGGAGGTGGATTATGGCTATTTCTCCCAAAGAGCAAACTGCTCTTTATACCACGATGCAGACCATTCGCCTTTTTGAGGAAAGGCTGGTCAAAGAATTCCTTGAAAACAAAATAAGCGGATTTGTCCATTCATACATTGGTGAGGAAGCCATCGCCGCCGGTGTTTTAGCTCATTTTAAAAAAACCGACCGGATTGTCAGCCATCACCGGGGACACGGTCACTGCATCGCTAAAGGGGCGGACATGAAACGCATGATGGCTGAAATTTACGGACGGAAAACCGGCTATTGCAAAGGTAAGGGCGGCTCAATGCACATCGCAGATTTCAGCATTGGCATGCTGGGAGCGGATGGCATTGTTGGCGCCGGACTGCCCATTTCGCTTGGGGCGGCTCTGTCTGCCCAACTGGACGGCCAAAACAAAATTGCGGCTGTTTTCTTCGGTGACGGGGCTTGCCAGGAAGGCGAATTCCATGAAGCCCTCAACCTGGCCTCAATCTGGAAACTGCCGCTCCTTTTCGTTTGTGAAAATAACCAGTACGGCGTCAATACTTCATACCGTTACTCTCTGGGAGCTCAGGAAATAACTCGTATGCCCGAGGCTTATCATATCCAAAACAAATCAGTTGATGGCAATGACGTGGAAGTGGTTTATGAAGCAGCCGCAAGAGCGGTTGAATATTTAAGAAACGGGCAGGGGCCCTATTTCTTGGAGTGTTTTACTTACCGCTGGCACAAACACTACCTTTCTAACTCCCTACCCGATTTGAGACCCCAGGAAGAACTGGAAGAATGGAAAAAGAAATGTCCGGTAACAGCCTACGAAAATAAATTGCGGCAAGCCGGAGTACTGACCCAAACCCGGATTGATGCAATTAAAACCCGGATACTGGAACATGTCGAAGAAGCCGTCAGGTTCGCTCTGGACAGCCCATTGCCTGCCCCTCAGGATGCACTCGAAGACGTTTTTTCAAAATAAATATCCAACCGGCTTCCCGATTGAATAATTGCGGTTCCGAAAACAGGAGACATGTTATGAGAGAAATAAATTGTGAACAGGCCGGGCTTGAAGCCATCCAGGAAGAATTCCGCCGCAATTCTAAAACGGTGCATATGTCTACTGACATGCCTCTGGAACTTTTGCAGGAATTCGGCCCTGACAGGATCCGAATGACACCCATCGCAGAAAACAGTTTTTGCGGCGCCGCCATCGGATTGGCCGGCTCCGGTTACCGCACGGTGGTCAACCTGAGAATGGCCACTTTCAGCTTTGTAGCCATGGACCAGATTTTTAACCATGCCGCCAAAATAACTTATATGTTCGGCGGCCAGGCTAAGTTTCCTATTTTATACCGCATGACTATCGGAGCGGGCATTGGTGGGGCGGCTGAACACTCAATTAGTCCTTATCCCATGTACATGAATGTACCCGGGCTTAAAATAATTTTGCCGTCCAATGCTTACGATTTGAAAGGTTTGCTGAAAACAGCACTGCGCGAAAACAATCCGGTAGTTTCATTTGAACATGCCCTTCTGGGGGGTGTCCAATATCCAGTCCCGGAAGAAGAATATTTGATTCCATTTGGCCAGGCCAGTGTAATCAGGAAGGGGAAAGATGTAACCCTGGTAGCGCTCTCCAAAATGGTTCAAGAAGCACTGGCAGCCGCCGATGAACTAAAACAGGAGGGCATTTCGGTTGAAGTTATTGATCCCCGCACGCTGGTGCCCCTGGACAAGGAAGCCATCTTCAAATCAGTTAGAAAAACCGGGAGACTGGTAGTGGTGGATGAGGCCTGCCAGACCTGCGGAGCAGCCGCCGAAATAATCGCACTGGTCACTGGCCAAAAAACGGTCTTCGCGGCTCTCAAGGCCACGCCTGCCAGAGTTACCGGACTTGATGTGCCGATTCCTTTCAGTCCGCCGATGGAAAAATTCGCCATACCGGATAAAAACAAGGTAATGGACGCAGTCTATGAAGTGATGGGGATGAAAATTTCAGTTAAAAAGGCTGAGTCTTAATGCTGGTACTTTTTTTTAAGCCAGGAATCAGGACCGGGACTTGTTTAGTATATTCCCCGTAACCGGTGCGCCTGGCTTTATTATGTTTTTCCATCAAGGGAATACTGACGAAGATAAACAAAACCGTAACTGCCAGAGGGCCGCTGAGTGCCACCCAGCGCCAGGCGTCAGTCCCCGGCACACACAGCCATAAACCCCACCAGAACATAATTTCTCCCAGGTAATTAGGGTGCCGTGAATATCGCCACAAACCCTGCTGCATAATTTGTCCTGGATCAGCAGTCTTTTCCACAAAACGCTGCAACTGAAGATCAGCGATGGTCTCTAAGGCTATTGCTCCCACGATTACCAAGATACCCACCGCGGATAGCAGGCTCAAGCTTGTGTTCTCCGCGGTTAAAATAGGGAAAAGGGATAGACAACCCAGAAAAACCACGATGGTGGGCACCAGTTCAATCCCCACCAGCTCCACCAGCCAGAATAACCGGCCGGATTTTCTGCGGTAATAAACATACCGCCAGTCTTCATGCCTTAAGCCCTGCCACCCACTCGCCCAGTTGAGAGTCAGGCGTAAACCCCAGATGATAACTAGAGTCATAATCAGTATCTGAGACCAGGCGAGATTGTCTGCATAATTGATACCCAGCATCCAGTACAGTCCGATGACGATGGGCGCCAGGCTCCAGTAAGCATCATAAAAACTGGCGTTGCGAAAAATCCGCCCAAAGACAAAAATAACCAGGGTGGCGGCGATATCGGCCAGCAGAGTATCAATCACCGGATGGAATTCGGCGGATACAATAACCACCACGGCTGCCGCTAGTGCGGTCAGATAAGCCACGGTCACCCAGGCCAAAGACTTGAGCCGGTAACAACCGGCGGTAAAAGATTTAGGCATTATTGTTCTTCATTTTAAGGAAATAATTTGCGAATAGTCAATCCATAGAACCGTGAGACGAGATTCAGTTGCAGAAGCTATTTACAATTTCGGCGAATGGAGAACCGTTGGCTCGCCTTGTTAAAAACCTACTAATTTCAATCTCAAGCTATAAGCCCGTACCTCTGGCAGGTCTTCAGGTTTTTAGGATGGGTAATGCTTATTATGGGCTGGATTTTTATTCGCATGGGCTAACAGAAAAGTTAGACACACATTACCGGAGATTATTTACCCCCGTCCGGACAGGCAGTCAGTTTATCCTTTAATTCATCCGTTATTTTAATTACTTTTTGAGTCTTATAATCAAAAATCAAGACGCCGGTTTTAGCACGGGCCAATTCTTTACCGCTGGCTAATTCTCTGACACGGTAAATCAAGTCAAAACCCTTGTCTTCAAAATCTACCGCTGCTATCTCCACTTCCAGAATTTGTCCGTAGTAGCCCTGCCGCTTGAATACCACGGCAATATCTCCCAGGATGAAACCGATTTGACGTTGGGTATTATTAACTTCATCACTAAACCCTTGTTTAACCATATATTGAGCCCTGGCTTCCTCCAGGATAGCCACCATATTGACATGGCTAAGATGCCAGGCCCGGTTGATGTCGCCAATTCTAATGGGAATCCTGGTGGAAAAACAAAAACTGGCAGGTAATTCGATCTTCAGCCTCGCCATAATTATGACTCCTCTGGGAAATATTTAGAAGATTCGTCAACACTGTAACAGAACTTCTTATTTTCATCTTAACCTTAAAAGTTAATGATATCAATTCCCAAAGTTTTCAAACTATATTTGCTTTTTTCAAGGGATTAGGTTACAATAAAAAACAGTAAATCAAAAGCCTTTAACTCAGTCCAGAGAGGCTGGTAAGGGGTGTAAATTGAATAATTGTGATACTATAACCTCTTGCCAATTTGGGACAAGAGGTTTTTTATGCCTGTAAAAGTCATCATGACCGCGGAGGACATCCGCCGCACCATAGCGCGCATCGCCCATGAGATTATTGAACGCAATAAATCCATGTCTTCCCTGGTGATTATAGGTCTGTTGACTCGCGGCGTTCCTCTGGCCAAACGCCTGGCGGTCAATATCAAGAGTTTTGAGGGAACGGATGTTCCAGTAGGTTCACTGGATATCAGCCTTTACCGAGATGACCTGGATTCACACGCCTTCAGGCCAGTTCTAACCGCCACCAGTATTCCCA